>NZ_JAGYFX010000099.1:0-22053 GCF_019946615.1 Pseudomonas sp. BF-R-01 | reverse complement strand
GCGGCGCACCTGCCGATATCCATGTCGCCTGACACACCGCCTTCGCGAGCAAGCCCGCTCCCACAGGGGATTTCAGGGATTTCGGGATCGGTGTCTAGCTAACTAAATTTCCCGTCTCTGCAACTTCTGGTTACAGGTTGGTGATAATCTCGGGCCTCCCCTCGCTCAAGATCTGCCTCCGATGCCCAGCCAAGCGCCTTTGCTGTTACGTCATCACCACCCTTTCATCGCGTTCTGGCTGGCCCGGGTGTTTACCGCCAGCGGCTTTCAGATGCTCACCGTGGCCATCGGCTGGAACCTCTATCAACTGACCGGCAACGTGCTGGATCTGGGCCTGGTCGGCCTGGTGGAATTTGCCCCACGCGTGCTGTTCATGTTGCACACCGGGCATGTCGCCGACCGCTACGACCGGCGCAAAGTCGCGGCGATCTGTCAGTCGCTGCAAGCCTTGATTGCCTTGACGCTGGCGATTGGCGGCGCCACCGGCCATGTCACCCGGGAAATGATCTTCATCCTCGCGTTTTTGCTCGGCGCCGCGCGTTCTTTCGAGATGCCGACCACCCAGGCACTGCTGCCAAGTATCGTTCCCTCCGCGCTGTTCCCCCGCGCCGTTGCTGCTGCACAGTCCGCCCAACAATCGGCGACCATCGTCGCACCGGCCCTCGGCGGCTTGCTGTATGCCTTTGGCAGCGTCTGGGTCTACGGCCCGACCGTGATTCTCTATGTGATTGCCTGCCTGCTGATGCTCAACCTGCCCGCGCGGCAAACGCCGTTGAACAAAGGCAAGGCCACCCTGGATTCGCTGCTGGCGGGTATCCGCTTCATTCGCAGCCGACCGGATATTCTCGGGGCGATTTCTCTGGATCTGTTTGCCGTGCTGCTCGGCGGCGCGACGGCCTTGCTGCCGGTGTTTGCCAAGGACATTCTGCTGACCGGGCCATGGGGCCTGGGCTTGTTGCGTTCGGCTCCGGCAGTGGGCGCGTTGCTGATGTCGCTATGGCTGGCGCGGTTCTCCGTGGATCGCAAGGTCGGTCGGGTGATGTTCACCGCCGTCGGTGTATTCGGCGTCGCAACCATTGCGTTCGGCCTGTCCACTTCATTCTGGTTCTCGCTGGCGGTGCTGGTCGTATTGGGCGCAGCAGACATGATCAGCATGGTGATCCGCGCGTCCTTCGTGCAACTGGAAACCCCGGATGAAATGCGCGGCCGGGTCAGCGCCGTCAACGGCCTGTTCATCGGCGCTTCGAACCAGCTGGGCGAGTTCGAATCCGGTCTCACCGCACATTGGTTCGGCACCGTGCCGGCGGTGGTCATGGGCGGCATCGGCACGCTGGTGGTGACCGGGGTCTGGATCAAACTGTTTCCGACCCTGGCCAACCGGGATCGCATGCATGTGCCTGTGGAAGAAGCCAAGGTTTGAAATACTGAGGTAGAGCACAAATTTGCCGACCAGGTGCAATACATAGATAGTGCATTGAGTGTAATGTAACGCCTTACACTCAACCCATGATCAAATCCTTTCAGCACAAAGGCCTTCGCGGTTTCTATGAAACAGGTTCGACGCGTGGAATCCGGGCAGACCATGCAAAGCGTCTGTCTCGGATGCTGCAATTCATGGACCGCGCAATGGCACCGGGTGACCTCGATTTACCGGGATGGCGATTACACCCGCTCAGGGGCGAATTGGCCGAGTTCTGGTCACTGAGCGTTTCAGGAAACTGGCGGGTTATTTTTCGTTTTATCGGTTCGGATATCGAGTTGGTCGACTATCTGGACTACCACTGACAGGAGGCAGGACATGCCCATGCACAACCCGCCACACCCTGGCGAAACACTGTTGATGGACGTCCTGCCCGAACTGGGCATCAGCGTGACGGAACTTGCCCGGCATTTGGGGTTTGCACGCCCTCACCTTTCGCGGGTGCTGCATGGCCATGCGCCGATCAGTCCAGACCTGGCAGTCCGTCTGGAGCGGGCCGGAATTGGTAAGGCGCGGATATGGCTAGGGGTTCAGACCGACTACGATCTCTGGCAAGCAGAGCAGCGGGAGCAACCGGTCATCAAACCCCTCGCCGTTCACGCCTGACACGTTCTAAACCACCAATTCCCCCGCCACCGTCGCACGCATGGCCTTGCCGCAAAGTTGTTCCACCAGTGTCAGGGCAAACTCCAAAGCGCCGCCTGAACCTTGAGCGGTCACGCAGTTGCCGTCGACCACCACCGGTTGGTCGACGAAGTTGCAACCCGACAGTTGATGACTGGCGGTCGGCAGGCACGTCATCCGCCGTTGACGCAGGACGCCAAAGGCCTGAAGTGCCAGGGCCGGGGCTTCGGCGATGCCGGCGAACAGACGGCCGGCTGCCGCCTGATCCTTGATCAATTGCTGCAAGGGTTGATGGCCGGCCAGATGTTGCGCGCCGACGGCACCGCCAGGTAGCGCGACCAGGTCGAACGGCTGGGCCAGCAAATCCACCAGCATTGCATCGGCCGTCACGCGGGTGCCGCGGGCACAGGTGAGCATGCGCCGGCCCTCGATGCTGGCCACCACTACTTCAACCTTGGCGCGGCGCAGCACATCGATCAGCGTCACGGTTTGCAGGTCATCGATGCCCTCGGCGAGGGTAATCAGGGCTCTAAAGGTCATGGGCGCAGTCCACAGGATGATCTTTAAAGCGTAGTCAGCTTTCCTGACCCTTGTTCGAGCCGGCCGTTACTTGATGTAAAGCTGCGTCGACAGCGTGTTGCCCGGCGCATTGATGGACGTGTTGCTGAAGGTGAACGTGCCTTCCTGCTTGCCGGCCAGATCGAAGACATACAGATAGCCCACGGTTTTTCTGCCGACGGTGCAATCGGTCAGGTTGCCGTTATCAAAGGCGCAGATCGGGGTTCGGGTGCCGTCCACATCAAAACCGTCCAGCCCGACTTGCGCCTTGCGGCCATAGCCGACTTCCAGCACGTAGATCTTGATGTTCGGCCCGCTGTGATCGCAGCGTGTTGCCTCCTGCCCTTCGCCAATGTCTTCAAACCCACAGGCTGGCGACTCGACCTTGAGCACCTTGACCTGGCTCAACGGTGCCGCCGAGGCAGCCGAAGCGGTTTGCGCCCCCAGCATCAAGGCAATCAATACTCCAAATACGTTAACCAGACGCTTTTTCATGCAATCCCCATGTCCCCCAAAACCAGCGCGCAGTATGGCGCACTTGGCTTTAACGCAAAACATCGACGACGATCACCACCATAAGCAGCCACAACCCCACGCGGCTGGTATGATGCGCGGCTTTTTCCGACCCACAGAAAATTACCAGGCGCCTGCAGCGGTCTGTGCTTTGCTGTTGAGGTCGATACATTCACGGCGCCGGGCGCGCCACGGGGAGCAGACATGCTGGAAAGGCTGTTTCAACTCAAGGCACACAACACCAACGTGCGGACCGAGATTCTTGCGGGCGTCACGACCTTCCTGGCCATGGCCTACATTCTGTTCGTCAACCCGAGCATCCTCGGCGAGACCGGCATGGACAAAGGTGCGGTGTTTGTCGCCACCTGTCTGGCAGCCGCCATCGGCTCCACGACCATGGGCCTGATCGCCAACTACCCGATCGCCCTCGCACCGGGCATGGGCCTGAACGCCTTCTTTACCTACACCGTGGTCCTGCACATGGGCCACACCTGGCAAGTGGCGCTGGGCGCGGTATTCATCTCGGCAGTGTGCTTCTTCCTGCTGTCGATCTTCCGCATCCGGGAATGGATCATCAACAGCATCCCGCTGCCGCTGCGTTCGGCGATTGCTGCCGGTATCGGCCTGTTCCTGGCGCTGATCGCCCTGCACAACGCCGGCATCGTGGTCAGCAATCCGGCGACCATGGTCGGCCTCGGTGACCTGAAACAACCGGCACCGATCCTCGCCACCCTGGGTTTTGCCCTGATCGTTGCCCTTGAAGCCCTCGCCGTGCGCGGTGCGGTGCTGATCGGGATACTGGTCGTGACCATTGCGTCGATTGCCCTCGGTTTCACCCCGTTCGGCGGTGTGATGTCGATGCCGCCATCGCTGGCGCCGACCTTCCTGCAACTGGACATCAAGGGTGCACTGGACATCGGTCTGGTCAGCGTGATCTTCGCCTTCCTGTTCGTCGACCTGTTCGACAACTCCGGCACTCTGATCGGCGTCGCCAAGCGCGCCGGCCTGATGGGCAAGGACGGCCACATGCCGAAAATGGGCCGCGCGCTGATCGCGGACAGCACCGCGGCCATGGCCGGTTCGTTGCTGGGTACGTCGACCACCACCAGTTACATCGAATCCGCAGCGGGCGTGAGCGCCGGTGGCCGCACCGGTCTGACGGCCATTGTGGTGGCGATCCTGTTCCTGCTGGCGCTGTTCTTCTCGCCACTGGCCGCCAGTGTTCCGGCATTTGCCACGGCGCCGGCACTGCTGTTCGTCGCAGTCCTAATGACTTCCGGCCTGGCCGAAATAGACTGGGACGACATCACCGTTGCCGCACCGGTCGTGGTCACTGCGCTGGCCATGCCATTCACTTACTCCATCGCCAACGGCATCGCCTTCGGTTTCATTTCCTGGACCGCCATCAAGCTGCTGTCCGGTCGCGGCCGTGAGCTGAACCCGGCGCTGGTGATTCTGTCGATTCTGTTTGTGATCAAGTTGGGTTGGTTCAACGCATGACTTTTGATTCCCAGGCTTACACCGTTCAGCTCGAAGAAAAGGTCTCGCGCCTGCGCGACCTGCTGGCCCCGTTCGATGCACCGGAGCCGGCAGTGTTCGATTCGCCGCTGAAGAACTTCCGCCTGCGTGCCGAATTCCGCCTGTGGCGTGAAGCCGGCGAGCGTCACTACGCGATGTTTTCCCAGGAAGACAAACGCACGCCGATCCTGATCGAAGAGTTCCCGATTGCCAGCCTGCGCATCAATCAACTGATGCCGCAGCTCAAGGCCGCGTGGAAAGCCAGTGCGGCCCTGAGCCACAAGCTGTTTCAGGTGGAGTTCCTGACCACCCTGGCCGGCGATGCGATGATTACCCTGTGCTATCACCGCCCGCTGGATGAACACTGGCACGCGGCGGCATCGAAGCTGGCAGCCGACTTGAACGTCAGCGTGATCGGTCGCTCGAAAGGCAAACGCGAAGTGATCGGCCATGATTACGTGGTCGAAAAACTGGAAGTCGGTGGCCGCACGTTCAGCTACCGCCAGCCGGAAGGCGCGTTCACCCAACCCAACGGCACCGTGAACCAGAAGATGTTGAACTGGGCTTACGACGCACTCGGCGACCGCCCGGACGATTTGCTGGAACTGTATTGCGGCAACGGCAACTTCACGCTGCCGCTCGCGACCCGCGTACGCAAAGTGCTGGCCACAGAAATCAGCAAGACCTCAGTCAACGCGGCGCTGAGCAACCTCAGCGAAAATGCGGTGGATAACGTCACGCTGGTGCGCCTGTCCGCCGAAGAGCTGACCGAAGCCCTGAACGAAGTTCGCCCGTTCCGTCGCCTGCACGGCATCGACCTCAAGAGCTACGAGTTCGGCAGCGTCTTCGTCGACCCGCCTCGCGCCGGCATGGACCCGGACACCTGCGAGTTGACCCGACGCTTCGACAATATCCTGTACATCTCCTGCAACCCGGAAACCCTTGCGGCCAACATCGCCCAGTTGCACGACACCCACCGCATTACCCAATGCGCAATGTTCGACCAGTTCCCGTGGACTCACCACATGGAATCCGGGGTGTTGTTGACCCGGCGTTGATTGCAGCCGTTCGATACAAAACAGCCGTCATTTCGACGGCTTTTTTGTGCGTGCTCATTCGGTGATTTCTGGCTTGCGCGGACGTCCGCCCTTGCGACCATTGGCCCGCGCAGCCTCTGCTTTGGCGGCGCTGCTTTGGCGACCATTGCGCGAAGCAATGACCGAGGCGGCCATGTCCATCAGCGGCTTGCTCGCCGAAATCATGCCAGCGATGGATACATGCAAATCCTTGCCCTCATGGCAGAGGGCGGCTCCGGAAAAACCGACTTTCAGGTCGGCGAAATCCTCGACCTCGAATCCATCGAACTCCGGATAGTGCTGCACCGGCAGCAGCACGCCACTGCCATCAACGAAACTGACCGCCAGACACGGCTCCACAAAGGTCACGGCCGTCACCTGAAAACCACCTTTGTGACGCGCTTGCCCACGACGGATGGCCGTATCCAGCGCGGCTTCTGTCACAGGCCGATCCGCCAGTGTTTTCGCCTCTATAGATTTCATAACTTGATCTCCACACCCTCCGATACGCCAAACAGCGCCAGCAAGGTCTTGTTCGTCTCGGGCTCATAGCAAGCCGAATAAATCATGTTGGTCGCACTGGCAATCCTTTTCACCACGGCGACTTCGCTGGTCTGCCAGTCCCATATCTGATGATTGAGGCAGACCGTGTGCAGCTTTTCCCACCAGATCTTACGGGCACGACGCAAATGAGCAGGCTGTCGGAGTGCGTGACGCAAGCCTTCCAGCACGGCGGCAGGTGGCCGGTTGGAATGAGGCACCACATCCCACAGCTCTACGCCGTTGTGCCAAAAGCAGAACTTGAAGCGTGCGCTCCAGGCTCCAGCGTCTACATGCGTATGCGGTGGGCAGTGTTCATCGCGCAACATGATCACCATTGAAAGCCCTTTGTAGCTGAACAATTTCATGCTAACCCATCCGTTAGGTTAATTAGCCCAATGACCCGTCATTCCCTTGAAAATCCGATAATCGGTGCAAGCCTGCACGTTATCGCCCGAACTTGAGGCTAGCGTTCCAACTCGCACAGGGCATGGCGATAAGCTGCAAAAATGGTAAGCAATCCTTTCACCAATTTGATAAACACTGCATCAGGCCCTCCATTTGATCCCCGGTGTAATCAATCATGCAGCGAACATTCGACGATCTTCAGCTCGGCAGCATCGAACTGTTTTGCCTCGCCGCCGAAGCGGGCAGCTTCACCGCCGCTGCGCTGGTCGCTGGCGTGACGCCGGCAGCGGTGAGTCGGTCCGTGTCGCGCATGGAGGAACGCCTGGGCGTGCGGCTGTTCGCGCGCACCACTCGCAGCGTCAAACTGACGGATAGCGGGCGCCGGTATTACGAAGAATGTCGTCAGGCGCTGGCGCAATTGGTCGAGGCCCAACGCGAGGTGATGGGCCAGCAGCAAGAGCCTTCCGGCACCTTGCGCATCAGTATTCCCACGACGTATGCACATCACCGGATCCTGCCGTTGCTGCCGGCGTTTCGGGAGCGTTTTCCGCAGGTGAAAGTCGAGTCGCACATCAGCAATCGCAACATCGATTTCGTCGGTGAAGGCTATGACCTGGCCATCCGCGTGCGGGCGATTCCGGATTCCGGGCTGATCGCCCGGCAACTGGAGGACGCGCAATTGGTGATGATCGCCAGCCCCGATTACCTGAAGCGCGCGGGCACGCCGCAAACCCTGGACGACCTGAAAAATCATGAATGCATCCAGTACGATTTGCCCAGCAGCGGTCGGCGGATTGCCTGGCTGTTCAACGACGATGGCGTGCAGCGCGAAATCCTCGCCGAGGGCGATCTCAGTTGTTCCGACGACGTGCTGGGCGGCGTGACCCTGGCCAAACATGGGGCGGGTCTCTTCCAGACTTATCGTTTTATCGTCGAAAAGGAGTTGGCCGATGGCTCGCTGGTGGAAATCCTCAAACCTTACGGCGGACGGTCACGACCATTCACCCTTCTTTACCCGCAAAGCCGCCATGTGCCTCTGCGATTACGGGCGTTTATTGATTTTCTGATCGAGCATTTGCCGCGTTGAGATGCCGAAACCGTCCGATCACCGCACACAAACCTCCGTCTTGGCGCCTGTTCAATTGACCAAATTAACCATCTAGTACAATTTATCTCCACAGGCTGAAGCATCAGCCCATGCCAAAAATAATATGTGGAGAGACCCTGATGAACCCTATCGTTCTGGTGCTCAACGGCCCGAACCTGAACCTGCTCGGCACCCGTGAACCGGCAACTTACGGCCACGAAACCCTGGCGGATATCGCAGCGTTGTGCGGCCGGGCCGCCGAAGAGTTCGGCCTGGCGGTGGAGTTTCGCCAGACCAACCATGAAGGCGAACTGCTCGACTGGATTCACGCCGCCCGCGGCCGTTGCGCCGGGATCGTCATCAACCCCGCCGCCTGGACCCACACCTCGGTCGCCATTCGTGACGCCCTGGTCGCCAGCGAATTGCCGGTGATCGAAGTCCACCTGTCCAACGTCCATGCTCGTGAACCTTTCCGCCACCACTCCTTTGTTTCAGCCATTGCCACCGCAGTAATGGCCGGTTTCGGCAGCCACGGCTATCGCCTGGCGCTGGAGCATTTCAGCCTGCGCTTGAAAGGGTGAACGCCGTGACTCAGAACAACGCGGTACTGGCCGGGCTGATCGGCGCCGGCATTCAGGCGTCCCGTACGCCCGCACTGCATGAACATGAAGGCGACGCCCAGGGTGTGCGTTACCTCTACCGCCTGATCGATCTAGATCAGTTGAAACTCGACAGCAGCGCCCTGCCCGACCTGTTGATGGCGGCGGAACGTATGAACTTCACCGGTCTGAACATCACCTTTCCGTGCAAGCAGTCGATCATCCCCCTGCTTGACGAATTGTCGCCGGAAGCCCGCGGTATCGGCGCGGTGAACACGGTGGTGTTGAAGGACGGCAGACGCATCGGCCACAACACCGATTGCCTGGGTTTTGCCGAAGGTTTTCGCCGTGGCTTGCAGGGCGTTGCCCTTGAGCGTGTCGTCCAGATGGGCGCCGGTGGTGCCGGTGCGGCGGTGGCCCACGCGCTATTGAGCGAAGGCGTACAGCGGCTGAGCATTTTCGATGTGGAAATCAGTCGCGCGCAGAGTCTGGCGGACAATCTCAATCAGCATTTCGGCGCTGGCCGAGCCGTGGCGGGTCATGATTTGCCGAACACGCTGGCTCAGGCTGACGGTCTGGTAAACACCACGCCCATGGGCATGAAAAAACTGCCTGGCATGCCGGTCCCGGTGGAGTTGCTAAGGCCACAGTTGTGGGTGGCGGAAATCGTGTACTTCCCACTGGAAACCGAACTGCTGCGCAACGCCCGCGCCTTGGGATGCCGGACACTGGATGGCGGCAACATGGCGGTGTTTCAGGCGGTGAAGGCGTTTGAATTGTTCAGCGGCGTGGTGCCGGATGCACAGCGAATGCTGGCGCATTTTCAAAGCATGAATGGTTAACGCAAATTGTAGGAGCCGGCTTGCTGCGGGCGGCGTTCCGACGATGGCGCCCTTGAGTACGCCATCGCCGGCAAGCCGGCTCCTACAAATACGCGTCAGGCCTGCAGGTATCGCAACACCGACTCGCAAATCATCTCTCGATGACGCTGCTTGATGCTTTCGTCCGGCAGGTCGATCTGAAAAATCTCACCAAACGTATGGCGGTTCGACACGCGATAGAAGCAGAACGAACTGATCAACAGATGCACATCCAAGGGCTCAAGTCCCTCCCGGAACACACCCTCTTCAGCCCCGCGACGCAATATCACGCCCAGTGAATCAAGAATGGTGTTGTTCATCGCCTTGATCGCATCGGAGCGCTTCACGAATTCGGCATTGTGAATGTTCTCGATGCTGACGATGCGCACGAAATCGACATTGCGATCATGGTGATCGAAGGTGAACTCCACCAGCCGCCGAATCGCCTCCACCGGCGCCAGTTCGGCCAGGTGCAGGCGGTTTTCGGTGCTGCGGATATCGCCGTAGAGCTTCTCCAGCACCTCGATGTAGAGCTGTTCCTTACTGCCGAAGTAGTAATAGATCATGCGTTTTGAGGTGTGAATGCGCTCGGCGATCGCATCGACGCGAGCGCCGGAAAGCCCCTGCTGGACGAACTCTACAATGGCCTCTTGAAGAATGTTCTCGCGGGTCTTTTCCGGGTTGTTCTTGCGACTCTTGCGTGGCTCGGCCAAGGGTTCGTCGGGCGCTACGGAGAGTTCTGATGTCATTGTCATTGCGGGCTCACGGCCATCACTGCACAGGCTGGCGATTATGAGCCGCACGGCACAGTGAAGGAAGCCGCGCGGCAGCGGTTTAACCTCGCGTTTACGAAATTGCTACAACTTCGCCTGACGAACGGCGCCGCTGCGGGACTTGGCCATCGCCGCCAGCCGCACCGCCACGTTGGCCGCGCCGTAACCGGCATAGCCGTTCTTGCGCTGGATGATTTCAAAGAAGAACCGCCCTTCGAACGGCTCGGTGTAAACGTGGAACAACTCACCGCCCTGGGCATCACGGTCGTAGAGCACGTTGTAGTAAGCCAGTTCGCTGAGGAATTCGTCGTCGAAATCGAACCGCGCCGCCAGGTCATCGTAATAGTTGAGCGGGATATCCAGCAGCGGTACGCCCGCCTCCTTGGCCCGACGGACTTCGGCAAAGATATCGTCGCAGTCAAACGCGATGTGATGCACACCGGAGCCGCGATAACTCGACAGCGCGTGTGAAATCGCGGTGTTGCGGTTCTCGGAAATGTTCAGCGGCAAGCGGATCGAACTGTCGCGGCTACGCAGTGCCCGGCTCTTTACCAGACCATACGGATCGGGCAGCACCACTTCGTCATCGGCTTCGAAATCCAGCAGGCTTTTGTAGAACAGCACCCAACTGTCGAGGCTGTCGGCCGGCAACGCCATGGCCATGTGGTCGATGCGCTTGAGGCCACCGCTGGCCGTTTCCGTCGGTTGCAGATTGAAGTCGGTGCCGTAGACGTCGGCGTCCTGGTCCACCAGGTAAATCAGGCTGCCATCCGGCGCGCGCACCGCAGCCAGTTCCAGCTCATTGGGGCCGACCAGTCCGCGATAAGGCTGACCTTTGTAAGCCACGGCCCGGGCCAGCGCGCTGGCGCTGTCATTGACCCGCACCGCAGTGGCGCAAAGCGACGGGCCATGCGCTTCGAAAAAGCTGTGGGCAAACGAGTAGGGCTCGGAGTTGAGAATCAGGTTGATGTCGCCCTGACGCATCAGGCTCACGCTTTTTGAACGGTGTTGACCGGCCTTGACGAAGCCCAGCCGCTCCAGCCAATGAGAAAGCCTGGCGCCGAGGCTTTCGTCCACGGCGAACTCAAGAAATTCGATGCCGTTGTATTCACTGGCCTTCGGCGTCTCGAACAGAATGTCCGGGCTGGCCGTGGGTTTGGTTTCCTGCGCCAGCCGCTCGCGGGTCTTCTCCTCCAGGTACAGCAACGAACGCAAACCATCGGCGGCGTTGGCCCGTGGCGGTGCGGCGCGGAAGCCGTCGTTGAAGATCTCGAGCGACAACGGCCCGGTGTAGCCACTTTTGATGATCGGCGCGAGGAACCCCGGCAAATCGAATTCGCCCTGGCCCGGGAAGCAGCGGAAATGCCGGCTCCATTCCAGCACGTCCATGGCCAGGATCGGCGCGTCAGCCATTTGCACGAAGAAAATTTTCTCGCCGGGAATGTCGGCGATGGCACTCGGATCGCCCTTGAGCGACAACGTGTGGAAACTGTCCAGCAACACGCCCAGACTTGGGTGGTCCGCCTGGCGAACGATGTTCCACACCTGCTGCCAGGTGTTGACGTGTCGGCCCCAGGCCAACGCCTCGTAACCGATTCGCAGGCCACGCGCACCGGCGTGTTCGGCCAACAGGCGCAAGTCGTCGATGAGGATTTGCTCATCACCCACGGAATCGGCGGAAGCGTTGCTGCACACCAGCACCAGGTCAGTGCCCAGTTCCTGCATCAGGTCGAACTTGCGCTCGGCCCGCTCCAGATTTCGCGGCAGGCGGTCGCGGCGGCAGCCTTCGAAATCGCGGAACGGTTGAAACAGCGTGATGGCGATCCCGAGATCGGCGCACATCTGTTTAATTTCCCGAGGACTGCCGTCGTAATAGAGCAGGTCGTTCTCGAAAATCTCCACCCCGTCGAAACCGGCGGCGGCAATGGCTTCGAGTTTTTCCGGCAGGGTACCGCTCAAGGACACGGTGGCAATGGAACGCTGCATGTTTCGACTCCCGGTGGTGGAGACCATCTTGTTAGGGGCATTGCACGCATTTTTTGTAGGAGCGAAGCTTGCTCGCGAAGGCAATCTTGAGGACGCCATCGCCGGCAAGCCGGCTCCTACAGGGACCGCGTTTTTCATGGAGTAAATTATTGGCCGTAGTATCGAGCACAGCAATTCAAAGTGTACTATCCGGTTAGTTTTCCGTGCGATTATCGAACACAATGGCCTTTGGCGAATTGACGATTTTTCGTCCACTGCCCACCATCCACTACACATTGAGTCCGGTCACAACCATCGGTCTCGGTGACCCAAGACTCAGAACACCACATAAAAATAATCGGTGGCCTACATGACTCCTTCTCAAAGCTCTCCCGTGGAGCGTTCCTCCACGACTCCTGCCGTCGGTGGCATCGGCGACAAGATCCGCGGCGCCATGGCCGTCGGCAAGACCCGTTGGGGCATGCTGGCGCTGGTGTTTTTCGCCACCACCCTGAACTACATCGACCGTGCCGCACTGGGCGTGATGCAGCCGATCCTAGCCAAGGAAATGAGCTGGACGGCGATGGATTACGCCAACATCAACTTCTGGTTCCAGGTCGGCTACGCCATCGGTTTCGTGCTGCAAGGCCGGCTGATCGACCGGGTCGGCGTGAAGCGCGTGTTCTTCTGCGCCGTGCTGCTCTGGAGCCTGGCAACCGGCGCCCATGGCCTGGCCACGTCAGCGGTCGGCTTCATGGTTTGCCGCTTTATCCTCGGGCTGACCGAAGCCGCCAACTACCCGGCTTGCGTGAAAACCACGCGGTTGTGGTTCCCGGCCGGCGAACGCGCCGTGGCCACCGGCATCTTCAACGCCGGCACCAACGTCGGTGCGATGTTCACCCCGATGCTGCTGCCACTGATCCTGCACGTGTGGGGCTGGCAAGCCGCGTTCCTCTGCATGGCGTCGCTGGGCGGTATCTGGCTGCTGTTCTGGGGCCTGAAGTACTTCAACCCGGAAGATCACCCAAGCGTTAAACAATCGGAACTGGACTACATCCAGAAGGAAGTCGAACCGGAACAATCCCGCGTACCGTTCTCCAAAATCCTGCGCATGCGTGGCACCTGGGCCTTCGCCCTCGCCTACTCGATCACCGCGCCGGTGTTCTGGTTCTACCTGTACTGGCTGCCACCGTTCCTCAATCAGCAATACAACCTGGGGATCAACGTGACCCAGATGGGTATCCCGCTGATCATCATCTACCTCACCGCTGACTTCGGCAGCGTTGGCGGCGGCATCCTGTCCTCGTTCCTGATCGGCCGCGGGATCAACCCGATCAAGGCGCGCCTGATGTCGATGTTCCTGTTCGCCTGCTGCATCATCGGCGTGGTCATGGCCGCCGGTTCGAGCAGCCTGTGGGTGGCGGTGTTTGCGATCTCCCTGGCCATCGGTGCACACCAGGCCTGGACCGCGAACATCTGGAGCCTGGTGATGGACTACACGCCTAAACACATGATGAGTACGGTGTTCGGCTTCGGCGGCATGTGCGCCGCGATCGGCGGGATGTTCATGACCCAGTTGGTCGGCCACATTCTGACCATCACCAACAACAACTACACCGTGCTGTTCACCATCATTCCGGCGATGTACTTCATCGCGCTGACCTGGATGTACTTCATGGCGCCGCGCAAGATTCCTACAGTCGAAAACTGATACACCCCAAACGCAGGCCTGATCCCGGGCCTGCGTTTTTTTATGCGCAGGATTTATGAATGCCCCTTTTTTTCTCAACACCACAGAGACCCACCATGTCGCCAGGTCACTTGAGCATTGCCAAACGCGCCGTGATCAGCTTCGGCGTTATCGCCCTGCTGGTTCTGTTGCAGGGATTGTTCGCCCTCAAACAGGTTGCGCAGGTCCGCGCCACCGGCCAGCACACGGAAAACATCTCCCTGCCGAGCGTTCGCTACCTGGGTGAAATCCGCGACTATGTCCTGAGCATTCGCGTACTCAGCCTGCGCATGGCACTCAACCGCGACCCCAAAGTGCTCGATGCTACCGTCACACGCCTGCATCAAGTACAAGGCTGGCTGGGCGAGACGCTGGAAAAATTCACCCCGCTGGTCGGTGATTACAACCGGGAGCCGTACGAAAAGTTCGTCGCCACCGTCACCCGTTACCGTCAGGCGTTGGCGCAATACGAAGCGCTGTCGCGGGAGAACCGCAGCGAAGACATGACCGCGCTGCTCAACGGCAAAATCCAGGAGTACTCGACCCAGACCGGTGACCAGTTCGCCGAATTGATGGCCCTTGCCGCCAATGAAGTCAGCCTGTCGGCCAACCAGGCCGACTCGCTTTACAACCAGGTGAAGTTCACCGTGATCGGTGCGCTGATCGCCGTTGCGCTCCTGACCTTGTGCCTGGCCTGGCTGCTGATTCGCAGCATCGTCGTTCCGATCCGTCAGGCTGTCGCCGTGGCCGAGCAAGTCGCCGCCGGGGACTTGAGTAAACCGATCCACAGCCACGGCAGCGATGAAACCGCACGTTTGCTCAAGGCCTTGTCGGCCATGCAAACCAGCCTGCGCGAAACCCTGCAACTGATCAGCGGCACCTCGACGCAATTGGCGGCGGCTGCGCTGCAGATGAATCAGAACACTCGGCAGGATTCCGCTCGACTGCAACAGCAACACAATGAAATCGAACAAGCCGCCACGGCCGTCAACGAGATGACGGTCGCGGTGGAAGAAGTCGCACGTAACGCGGTGTCGACTTCCGACAGCACTCGCCTGTCCACGCAGCAAGCCAACCAGGGCCAGACGCGGGTCATTGAGACACTGGATTCGATTCAGGCGATGAGCAGCAATGCCGGCCTCGCTCTGCAACAGGTGCAGACGCTGGCCGAGCAATCCCGGGAAATCGGCAAGGTGCTGGACGTGATCCGCGCCATCGCCGAACAGACCAACCTGCTCGCGCTCAATGCCGCCATCGAGGCCGCCCGCGCCGGGGAAGCCGGGCGTGGGTTTGCAGTGGTGGCCGATGAAGTACGGGCGCTGGCTCATCGCACCCAGCAATCGACCCGCGAAATCGAACAGATGATTGGCCGGGTGCGGGGCGATACCGACAGCGTGGTGCTGTCGATGCACGACAACAGTCAGCGCGTCGCCGATACCTTGTCGATTGCCGAACAGGCGGGTCTGGCACTGGCAGAAATCACCCGGGCCATGGAGCAGATCCATGAACGTAATCTGGTGATCGCCAGCGCGTCAGAGGAACAGGCGCAAGTGGCCCGCGAGGTGGATCGCAATTTGCTGAACATCCGCGACCTGTCGCTGGAAAGTGCCGACGCCTCGACCCGGACCAGCGCCACCAGCCAGGAACTGTCGCAACTGGCGACCGGCCTGCAAAACCTGGTGGTGCGCTTCAGATTCTGACCCTGTTCAGCGACGGCTTTGCTGCCAGGCCGCCGCCAAACCGCTGCAGCAAATCACCGCGATCCCGACCACCGTGGTCAGGGTCGGCGTGTGGGAAAACAGCAACCAGCCGAGCAAACCAGCGAAGACAATCTGGCAATAGCCGAATGGCGCCAACAGCGCCGGAGCGGCGTAGCGGAATGCCTGAGTCAGAAACAAGTGCGCCGTCATCCCGCACGCACCCAGCGCAACCATCATCAATCCATGCCCAAGGCTCGGTACTTGCCAGAAGAACGGCACCAGCGCGCTCATCACCAGGGTGTTGCACAACCCGGCGAAAAAGTTGCTGGTGGTCGGGCTGTCGACGCTGCTGAGCTTGCGGGTGAGCAATTGATAGAAGCAGAAAAACAGCGCCGAACAGAGCGGCAGCAGCACCGCTGGCGTGAACAGATCGCCGCCGGGGTGGACGATGATCAATACGCCGATAAATCCGCAAATCACCGCGATCCATTGGCCACGGGTGACGCGCTCACGCAGCAGCGGCACCGACAGCGCAGTCACCAGGACCGGTGCAAGAAAGTTGACCGCGGTGGCTTCGGCCAACGGGATGTACTGCAAGCCTGTGGTGAAAAACAGACTGGTGCCCAGCAGGCACAACGCTCTCAGCAACTGCAGCAACGGCCGTTTGGTGCGTAGGACTCGCAGCCCGGATTGCGGCAGAAAAATCCCGGCCATCAACAAGGTGTGAACCACATACCGGGCCCAGACCACCATGACGATCGGGTAGAACCCCGAAAGGTATTTCGACAAGGCGTCATGGCTGGAGAAGAGAAAGGTGGCGAAGACGATCAGCAAAATCCCTTTGAAGGGTTGGTTTACGCCGGAGAGCGGGGTGCTGACGGTCATTGGGGATCCTTTTTTACTTCGAAAGTCAAAAGCTTCGCGGGCGAGCCTCGCTCCTACAAAAGCAATGGAAAACCCTGTAGGAGCGTGGCTTGCCCGCGAACAGGTGCGCAGCACCTTCTAGATTCTTGCCAACAATTCCCGGGCCTTATCCATCGCCATCTGCGCCCGTTGCAACCCGCTCACGCCCTGCTCCAACAACTTCACCGTTGGAATCTCCAGGCTTAGCGGAATATCGGCCGGCAAACACTGCAACAACCCCGCCAGATCACAATCGCCATCACCTGGAAAACGTCGCTCGTTGCGGGCCTGACGCAAAATCTCCGCCATGTCCGTCGGTCGCGGCCCCGCCACATCGCACAACTGCGCATACCGTAACCGTGACGGGGCGACTTTGGCCAGATCTTCCAGCCGAGAACCCGAGCGGTCGAAATGGAAAGCATCAACCAATACCGCGCCGTTTTCACGATCAGCGTTTTCGACAATGCGCACCGCTTGTTCAAGATTGCGCGCATCAGTCCAGGGCATGAACTCCAGGTGCGGGTGCAGTCCGTAAGGCGCCGCCAGATCACAGAGCCGGGCGAAGTTTTCCGTCAGCCGTTGCTCGTCAGAATCGTTACCCGCCACCAGCAATTCACTGGCACCAAACTCCGCACCGACTGCCAGAATTTTCTCGAAGTCGGCGACGACGGTGTCCGGTTTAAGACGCAGGATTTCAACATCCAGCACACGAATACCGGTGTCGCGCAGCCGTGCCAGCGTCTCACGTCGCAAACCGACATCGGCTACCAGCGCAAAGTGATGTTCTTCGGGTGTCGCCGGCTCAAGGCGTAGTCCCACGTGGCTGTACCCGGCACGTGCCGCGACGTCCACCATCTGCGGCGGTGACAACTCCAGTACCGTCAGGCTGGCCAGGGAAAAAATCCGTTCATTCATGTTCATTCCTCGATCACCACGGGGGTGCAGGCGCGACCGGTTTCGGCGGCTTCGCGGATGGCTTCGATCAACGCCAGTGTGCGTGCCGCATCGGCAGCGCTGACCAACGGCTCGACTTCCCGACGCACCACGCGCACGAAATGCTGCAACTGCAAACCCAGGGCTTCATCGGCGCTGACACTTTCCTGCATCGGCAACAAGGGTTGATGCCATCCCCCATCAGCGTCGCCGTAATGCCAGCGCTTGAGTTGCGGAATGCTCAACGCACCACCGGTACCGGCCAGCAAATAACACGGCTGATCTGCCTGACGCGGATACACCGGGTTCTCCCCGGAATCCAGCTCCCAACTCCAGGGCGCCGCCACCGCGTCGGAACCGGTCAGGCTGCCCAGTGCGCCGTTGTCGAATTGCAGCAACACCGCCGCACAATCCTCGTTGGCAAACCCGCGCACGGCATTACTGGTGATCGCTTGAACCTGCCGCACTTCGCCGCACAGATGGCGCAGCAGATCGAGGTCATGGATCAGGTTGGTCAGCAACATTCCCGCGCCTGGCTCGCGGCGCCACGGCGTTTCGAAATAACTGTCGGGTTTGCGCAATTGCCAGAGCGCCGTCACCGTCGTCAGCCGCCCCAAAGCACCGCTTTGCACCAGTTCGCGGGCGCGGACGATCAGTGGATTGTGCCTACGATGATGGCCGACCAGCACCGGGACGCCGGTGGCTTTCGAGGCGGCTACCAACTCGCGCGCCTCATCCAGGTGCACGCCGACCGGTTTTTCCAGCAGGACCGGCACGCCGGCAGCCAGGCAATCGAGTGCGGTGCTGACGTGCAGCGTGTTCGGGTTGGCCACGATGACCGCGTCCGGCTTCACCTGCTCCAGCATCTGACGGTGATCGGCGAAATACCCCACGCCCCATTCGGCTGCGAGGCCTGCCGCTTGCGGGCCAGGATCGGCTACCGCGCACAGGGTCGCGTCCTTCAGGGTGTGCAGATGCCGGTAATGCTGCTGGCCCATGTTGCCGGCACCGATCAGGGCGATGCGAACGGGCGAAGTCATGGTGCGGTCCTCTTGTGATTATTGTTGATTGACCCTCAACAATTTAGAACCTGGTTCCAGATTCTTACACAAGCGATTCACGAAAGCGTGCGAACAACGCACAACTTTCCGGCGAACAAAGATTCCTGTGCGGCGGTGGTTAACTGAAGAATTCCGACGCGAGACTCGCCGCCGACAACTCTTCGGCAAATCTCAACAACAGCGGTGCCAACTCATGCAGCCGCGCCCCCGGCATCCGCGCGCTCGGCCCGGCAATGCTCAGCACCCCGATCACTCGCCCATCGCTCGGGTGACGCACCACCGCCGCAATCGCCGAAGTGCCCACCGCCGAGCTCTCTTCAACCCAGGCGTAGCCCTGCTCCCGCGCCAGACGCAGGCGCTCGAGCAATTCAATGTTGGAGCGCGGCGCATTCGGCCCGAGGTCTTTTGGCCGCTCGCCGCCCTGGCGTTCCACCAGCGACAACGCTTCAGCGTCACTCATGCACGCCAGCCACGCATGGCCCGACGCCGTGTAAAACAGCGGCGCATCACGGCCCATGTCCGGGTCGTAACGCAGACCGGAGCGGGCGCCCTGGGACTTGGCGATCCAGGTTTGACGCTCGCCCTCGATGACCCCGAGGCGCACCAGTTCGCCGGTTTCCTGGGCCAGGCGATCAAGCACTGGCTGCACGATATCGGCGCCGCTTCCCGACAGATAACGGAACCCCATGGCCACCAGTTTGGTCGACAAGTGATAGCGCAGGTTATCCGGATTCTGCCGCACGTAACCCAGCCGAATCAGCTCGGCGAGCAAGCGATGAGTCGCGCTTTTAGGGATGTCCAATTGCTCTGCCAGCGTCTGCATCGGCAGGCCGCGAGGGTCACTGGTGAGGCTTTCCAGCACGCTGAAAACACGTTCGATCTGACTGCCGGCCATGGAAGGTTCCGCCTGAAATTTGCCCGATTCTAGAAGACAAACCGCCTAATGCGAAATGTGGAACTGCTTGTTCGGTAACCGCCCGTTTTATCGGCTGAGTGGTTGCCGAGCGGATTCACATCGCTATATTTTCTGGAATCCAATTCTAAAAATACGCACTGGAGTTTTAGACAATGCCTGCCGAATCCCACAGCTCACCAGACATCGACTGCGATGTATTGGTCGTCGGCTCCGGTGCCGCCGGGTTATCGGGAGCGGTCACCGCTGCATGGCACGGATTGAAAGTCATCGTGGTGGAGAAAGACCCGGTATTCGGCGGAGCCACGGCGTGGTCCGGCGGCTGGGCCTGGGTGCCGTGCAACCCTCTGGCCCGCCGCGCCGGCATCGTCGAAGACGTCGAGTTGCCACGCACCTATCTCAAGCATGAACTCGGTGAGCGCTACGAACCGGCAATGATCGATGCGTTCCTTGAGGCGGGCCCTCGGATGGTCGCCTTTTTCGAACAGCACACCTCGCTGCAATTCGCCGATGGCAATGCCATCGCCGACATACATGGCGATACGCCCGGTGCCGGAACGGGCGGACGTTCGGTGATCGCTGCGCCCTATGACGGACGAAAAGTCGGCAAGCTGCTGAGGCGTCTTCGCAAAACCATGCGGGAAACTTCGTTCATGGGCATGCCGATCATGGCGGGGGCGGACCTGGCCGCGTTTCTCAACCTGACCCGTTCGGTGCCCGCCGCGTGGCACGTCACCCGGCGCTTCACCCGGCACCTGCTCGACCTGATTGTGCATGGCCGGGCGATGCAGCTGGTCAACGGCGTGGCGCTGGTCGCACGCCTGGCAAAATCTGCTGAAGACCTCGGCGTACTGCTCTGGGAATCAGCGCCTGTCAGTGAGTTGCTTCGCGAAGGCGATCAGGTCCGGGGCGCGTTGGTGAGCACCGCCAAGGGCAAGGTCCGCATCCATGCGCGCAAGGCTGTGGTGCTTGCGGCCGGTGGGTTTGCCAATGACATCGAGCGGCGCAAGGCACTGTTCCCGCGCACACCGACCGGCAACGAACACTGGGCGCTGCCACCACTCGGTGTGGCCGGTGACGGTTTGCGCCTGGGCGAAAGCGCCGGGGCCCGGGTCAACACCGACATGGCCTCTCCCGTAGCGTGGGCGCCGGTTTCGCAAGTGCCACACAGGGATGGCAGCATCGGTCACTTCCCGCACATCATCGAACGGGGCAAACCGGGGATCATCGGCGTACTGAGCAACGGCCAGCGCTTCGTCAATGAAGCGAACGGCTACTACGACTATGTAACGGCCATGGTTGCCGCTGCGCCTGCCGGCGAAGAGGTTGCCTCCTGGCTGATTTGCACCCATGGTTTTCAACGCCGATATGGGCTGGGCATCTCTCGGCCGTTTCCGGTTCCGTTGTCATCCTTTATCCGCAGCGGCTATCTGAAAACCGGCAACACGATCGAGGAATTGGCCCACGCCTGCGGCATCGACCCGAACGGGTTGCGCAGCACTGTGGCGGACTACAACCAGCATGCGCGCAACGGTGAAGACCCCTTGTTTGGCCGCGGTTCGACGCCTTACAACCGCAAACAGGGTGACGCCTTGCAGCAACCCAACCCGTGCGTTGCGCCCATCGAGCAAGGGCCGTTTTACGCGGTGAAGGTCCAGCCCGGCTGCTTCGGCACCTTCGCCGGGCTCAAGGTCAATCAACACGCCCAGGTCCTCGGCGAATCCGGCCAGGCCATCGCCGGGCTGTACGCCGCGGGCGGCGACATGGCCAGCATCATGGGCGGGCATTACCCCGCCGGTGGCATTAATCTCGGCCCGGCGCTGACGTTCGGCTACATCGCCGCGCGACATATCGCCGGCATCACTGCTTACGAACAGGAGATCGACCATGCAGCGCATCGTTAATGCACAGGGTTTGAACATGCCCAAACTCGGCCTCGGCACCTGGCCGATGCTCGGCGAAGAATGCACACGCGCCGTTGAACAGGCGTTGAAGTTGGGTTATCGGCATATCGACACTGCTGCCGCCTACAACAACGAAGAGGCCGTCGGTCAGGCGCTGGTGAACAGTCCTACGCCTCGCAAGCAGATCCACGTCACCACCAAAGTCTGGTGGGATCAACTGCAACCCGATGCCATGCGCCATTCCATGGACCGCAGCCTCAAGGCCTTGCGCAGCGATTACGTTGACCTGTTCATGGTCCACTGGCCGACCACCGATTGGGACCTGCCACGCACGATCGAAACCCTGGTGTCATTCAAGGAGCAAGGCCTGGCGCGCAATATCGGCGTGGCGAATTTTCCGCTGCCGCTGCTGCGCAAAGTCGTCGAAGAACTGGGCGCGCCGCTGTCAGCCATTCAGGTCGAATACCACGTGTTGCTCGGACAAAACGCGCTGCTGGACTACGCCCGTCAACATGACCTGGCACTGACGGCCTACTCGCCGCTGGCCCGCAACAAGGTCTCGGACATCCCGCAAATCCAGCAGATCGCCGCCAGACACGGGGTTCTGCCAACACAAGTGGCGCTCAAATGGCTGCTTGATCAACCGAACGTTGCGGCGATCCCCAAGGCCAGCAGCGAGGCTAATCAACTGGCCAACCTGGCCTCGCTGGACGTCCAGCTCGATGACGAAGACCGGGCGTTGATTGCCGGGTTGTCGAAACGCGAACGACTGGTCAGCCCTGACTTCGCGCCGGTGTGGGATGCGTTCGACCGGTAAGCACCGGACTGCTTTTCGTAGGAGCCGGCTTGCCGGCGATAGCGATCTTACGGGCGCCATCGCCGGCAAGCCGGCTCCTACAAGTCATAGGG
>NZ_JAGYFX010000098.1:0-22233 GCF_019946615.1 Pseudomonas sp. BF-R-01 | reverse complement strand
GACTGACCCACCGCTATCGCCGGCAAGCCGGCTCCTACAGTTGATTTGTGTCATGGTCGAGTACCGCGTCCGCATGAAGTTGCCGCCCCCCGTTGTTTTTGCTGATGAATACATTCGCATCAACGTTATGTCCGTTAGGCGATATCTACTGGCTTGTTAGCGTTAGTCGGTAATCGGCAGGCGCGTTAGAGTCGACCCACGCCCCTCGCCACCACCGGATAATACCGATGACCCGCCCCCGTTTTTTACCCGACAACTTCACCCTGACCCTGATCGGCGTGGTGATTCTCGCCAGCCTGCTGCCCGCCAGCGGTCAGGTCGCGGTCGGTTTTGGCTGGCTGACCAACATCGCCATTGCCCTGCTGTTTTTCCTGCACGGCGCCAAACTGTCGCGTGAATCGATCATCGCCGGGGCTGGCCACTGGCGCCTGCATTTGCTGGTGTTCAGCCTGACGTTTGTCCTGTTCCCCTTGCTTGGGCTGGCGCTCAAACCCTTGCTGTCGCCGATGATCGGTGCCGACCTGTACATGGGCATGCTTTACCTTTGTGCGCTGCCCGCTACGGTGCAATCGGCGATTGCGTTCACGTCCCTGGCGCGCGGGAATATTCCGGCGGCGATTTGCAGTGCGGCGGCCTCCAGCCTGTTCGGGATTTTCCTCACGCCGTTGCTGGTGACCTTACTGCTGAATGTGCACGGCGAAGGCGGCTCGACGCTCGATGCAATTCTGAAGATCAGCGTGCAACTGCTGCTGCCGTTCATTGCCGGACAGATCGCTCGACGCTGGATCGGCGCCTGGGTTGCGCGCAACAAGAGCTGGCTGAAATTCGTCGACCAGGGCTCGATCCTGTTGGTGGTTTACGGCGCGTTCAGCGAGGCGGTGATCGAAGGGATCTGGCATCAGATACCACTCTGGGAACTGGCCGGACTGGTGGTCGCTTGCTGCATTTTGCTGGCGTTGGTCTTGCTGGCGTCCACCGTGCTGGGCAAGGCGTTCGGCTTCAATCAGGAAGACCGCATCACCATCCTGTTCTGTGGTTCGAAGAAGAGCCTGGCCACCGGCGTGCCGATGGCCCAGGTCCTGTTCGCCGGCAGCACCATGGGTGTGTTGATCCTGCCGTTGATGCTGTTCCACCAGATTCAACTGATGGTCTGCGCCGTGTTGGCGCAGCGCTATGCCAATCGCAAGGAAACCATCCCAGAACTCATGGCTCAGGTTGATCCTTGATCTCCGGTCGGGCTGACAACTACTGCCCGTCCACCAGCCGAGGCAGCCCCAACGGGTTGAAATCACGCAGTGCCTCAGGCAACAGCGCGTCCGGAAAACCCTGGTAAGCCACCGGCCGCAGGAAGCGTTCGATCGACGTCATGCCCACCGAGGTGAAGCGACTGTCCGAGGTCGCCGGAAACGGTCCGCCGTGAACAGTGGCGTGCGTCACCTCCTGCGGATGGGCGAAGGCGTTGACGACGATGCGCCCGGTCCTGCGCTCCAGCACCGGCAACAGGCGTCGGGCCAGTGGCAAGTCAGTTGTTTCGAGGTGCAGGGCGGCGCTGAGTTGGCCTTTGAGCGAGCGGGCAATGGCGAGCAGTTCTGCCTCGTCCTCGACGGTCACCAGCAGCGCCGATGGGCCGAAGACTTCCTGCGACAGCGCGGCTTCCTCGAGGAAACGTTGGCCGGTGACCTCCAGCAACGCCGATTGGCCGTCAACGTCGGCGCTGGCGGCCGTGCCTTCGGCGATGCGCTGCGCACCGGCGTTTTCCATCGCGGCGAGACCGTTCAGATAAGACGCATGGATCCCCGGCGTCAGCATCGTGCGGGCTGCGGCCTCGCTGATGCGCTGCACCATGGCGGCGCGCAGCGCTTCAAGGCCGGCGCCTTTGATCGCGATCAGCAGCGCGGGTCTGAGGCAGGCTTGCCCGACATTGACCAGCATGCGCTCGATAAAGCCATCGCCGATCTGCGCGCCGCGCTCGGCCAGGGCAGCGGGCAGGATGAACGTGGGGTTGATGCTGGTCATTTCGGTAAACACCGGGATGGGATCGGGCCGCAACTGCGCGCGCCGATACAGCGCCATGCCGCCTTGTTCCGAACCAGTAAACGTCACGGCTTTAATCAAAGGATGATCGACCAGCGCTTCGCCGATGGTGTTGCCGCTGCCGCGTACCATCGAGAAAACCCCCTCGTGCAACCCGTGTTCCTGCACGGCCTTTTGGATGGCCCGCGCCTGGATTTCCGAAGCCCCCGGATGGGCATTGTGCGCTTTGAGGATGACGGTCGAGCCGGCGGCCAATGCCGAAGCGGTGTCGCCACCGGCCACGGAATAGGCAATCGGAAAGTTGCTCGCACCGAAAATGGCCACCGGGCCGATGGCCATTTTTTGCAGGCGATGGTCCATGCGCGGGCGAGGTTGACGATCAGGTTGTGCCGGATCGATGGCCAGTTGCAGGAAGCGGCCCTTGCGCACGACCTCCGCGAACTGACGGAACTGGACGGCGGCTCTGCTCGCTTCGCCCTCAAGCTGAGCTTCTGGCAGACCCGTTTCGAGCGCGGCCCGTGCCGCCAGCTCCTTGCGGGTGGCCTCAAGATTGTCGGCAATGCTCTCGAGAAACGCCGCGCGCCGTGCGAGTGACGTATGGCTGTAACTGTCGAACGCTTCGTCGGCGAGCGTTGCTGCCTGGTGGACTTGCGCGACGCCGCCGAGGGCAAAATCCGGTTCGATCAGCGTGTTGGTCGCGGGGTTGAGCGCTTTCATCGTTCCTTCGGTGGCCGCGACATCGTGGGTCCCGATGATCAGGTTTCCTGTCAGTTTCATCATCGGTTATTCCTGCCCTGCGAGGGCGGCGACGAGTTCGTCCGTGGTCACAATCGAATGGGCAAACGTGGGGCCGTTCAACTCGTGGGCGGCGTGCATCATTTCCGGGCGGAAGGCGGCGGTCGCATCGCGCACCAGGGTGACGTGGTAACCCATTTCCGATGCATAGCGGGCGGTCGCTTCGATGCAGGTGTTGGCCAGCAGACCGACGATGATCACGTGGGTGATGCCTTTTTGCTTGAGGCGAAAATCCAGGTCGGTGTTGGCGAAACCGCTCGACCCCCAATGCTCCTGCACGACGATGTCACCGTCCTTCGGCGCAAAATCCGGATGCCATTCGCCGCCCCATTCCCCGCGTGCAAAGTGGTGCATGTGCATGATCTTGCACTGGGTCGGCGTTGGATGGTCCCAGCCTTCGTAGTCACCGTGTTCCCAGCGATGGTGCGGTACGATGACGACCGGAATGTCGAGGGCGCGAACCGTGCGGTCGAGCGTGCGCAGGTTGTCGAGCAGGCCGACTTGCTCGGCGATCGGCTTGATCAGGGGAAAGACCTTGCCGCCTTCCGAGAGGAAATCGTTGTAGGGATCGACCAGCAGATAGGCGGTCCTGTTGAGCGGATAAAGGGCGTTCGACATGACGATGTTCTCCACAAAAGTTGAGTGATCGGTGCCGGGGACTTGCCTGGGCATCTTGTTGATATGATAATCATAGTTACAGCGAAAGAGGCAAGCCCGTATGTCGACCAACATTGCTGCTCCCGACACTCTATGCCCGATTGCGCGGGCCGAGACAGTCGTGGGCGACCGCTGGACCGTGCTGGTCCTGCGTGAGTTGTTCATGGGAAGTCATCGATATGACGAGATCCAGGCGCAGACCGGCGGCACCCCGCAAATGGTCGCTACACGCCTGAAAAACCTGGAAGCCGACGGCCTGGTAGAACGCCGCCTCTACAACGAACGGCCACCGCGCTACGAGTATCACCTCACCGCGAAAGGGCAGGCCTTCTACTCAGTGGTGTTGGCACTGCGCGCCTGGGGGGAAACCTGGTGCAAGTCGCCGGAAGAAGGGTTGGCGGTGGTGTACACCCACAAAACCTGTGGCGAGCCCGCCGGGTTAGGGCCGCTGTGCGCCCATTGCGGTGAGCTGTTGCGCCGTGAAGAACTGATCAGTGAGCAGAGCGCGGCGTACCGCGCAGAGAGGCAGGCGCGGCGTGAGGCGTTCAAGGGCAGTCGAAGCGCGTAGCCACCCGACAGAAAAAGCAGCACGTTGGCGTGCTGCTCTGTGGCGAGTTATCCCGCAGCGAGTGCTGTACGGGCAACTTCGGCGAAATAGTGCGCCCCCGTGGCCAGCACATTGTCGTTGAAGTCATACCTGGCATTGTGAAGCGGAGTCCCCCCTTCATCCGCTGTGTCACCGTTGCCGATAAACACGAAATTGCCGGGTACGACCTGCAGGAACGCGCCGAAATCCTCTGAAATCATCATCGGCTGGATGTCCGCATTCACCCGGTCCGGGCCAACAATTCGGGTCGCCGCCGCGACAGCGATGGGGGTGCACTTTTCCCAGTTCACGGTGGGTGCGAATTCATGGGTGTATTCGAACTCGCACGATGCGCCGTGGAGCCTGCAAATGCCTTCGCAGATTTCTCGCATGCGCCTTTCCAGCATGGCCTGGACTTCGGGCGCGTAGCTGCGCGTGTCGCCCTTGATGACGACGTGGGTTGGAATCGCATTGCGGATGCCATCGGTGATGAACTCTGTGCAGGAAATCACGGCCGGAACGCTCGGGTCGAGGTTGCGGGAAATCACCGTTTGCAGGGCCAGCACCACCTCGGAAGCGATGACGATCGGGTCAACCCCCATGTGCGGTCGTGCCGCGTGCGTGCCCTGGCCCTTGATCCGGATAACGAAGTTATCCTCACTGGCCATGATCCCTCCAGAGCGCGTCGCGATTGTGCCGGCGGGCAACCCCGGCATGTTATGAGCACCGTAGATGGCATCCACCGGGAAACGATCAAACAGGCCATCAGCAATCATCGCTTTGGCGCCACAGCCGTGTTCTTCGGCGGGCTGGAAAATGAAGCGTACCGTCCCGTTGAAATCACGAGTTGTGGTCAGTAGCCTGGCGGCGCCGAGGATCATGGACATGTGGCCGTCATGACCGCAGGCATGCATTTTTCCTGCGGTTACCGAGGCGTGATGCCGCCCCGGAGCATCTTCGTGAATGTGCAGTGCATCCATGTCGGCCCGAAGCCCCACCACCGCCGGACTGTCTCCGACCTTCAAACTGGCGACCAGGCCTGTGCCGCCAATGCCCCGATGCACCTCAAGGCCCATCGACGCGAGCGCATCAGCCACGTAGTCGGACGTGTGGATTTCCTCGAAACCGACTTCTGGGTGTTGATGGAGGTGGTGACGCCAGCTGACCAGCTGCGCGTGAAACTCGTGGTCGTCGATCACTGCATGGGCTCCTGCGTTCTGTTGATCACACATTTTTTTGTAGCTGCCATTGGTGCTGACGGGCAGTGACCGCTTGCGCGGATTCACCCACCAGACGCTCGTAGACCGACGGGGCCGTCGCACCCTCGGTACTGATGATGAGCACTCGGGAGTCTCGGTCGATGCCGACTGTTCTGGCTGTTGCCGGATCGCGTAGCAGGATTTGAAGCGCTGCCAGACCGGCCACCGCCGACTCACCGGCCACCACAGGAATGTCGGTCGGACTGCCGTGAGCCAGCTGCTGCATGGCAGACACGGCGTCGTCGTCGCTGATGGTCATAAAGAAATCTACGCACGGTTCGAGGAATCGCCAGGCGAGGGGAGAGGTTTCGCCGCAGGCGAGGCCAGCCATGACCGAGTCCACCGAGCCTGTTGCTTTGGCGGGCAGGCCCTGAACCGCACTTTGGTACAGGCAATCCGCTTGCCGGGGTTCGACCATGACGAAGACGGGACGCTGTTCCTGGTAAATTTCCCAGAGGTAACTGCTGATGCCCGCTGCCATTCCTCCCACCCCCCCTTGCAGGAACACGTGGGTGAAAGGGCAGGTCGCCTGGGCCTTGCCCGTGGTTTGCTCGATCAACTCGGCGGCGATGGTGCCGTAGCCTTGCATCACGTCGCGAGGGACGATCTCGTAGCCCTCATACGAGGTGTCCGACACCACGGGCCAACCGTTTTGCTCTGCCACGGCGGCGGTATGTTCCACCGACTCGTCGTAGTTACCTTCAACCCGGATGATGCGGGCGCCGTACGCGGCAATGGCCGCCTCGCGCTCCGTACTCACGTTGGCATGCAAAACGATGACGCATTGGCAGCCGACGCTTTGTGCCGCAGCCGCCAGGGCTCGCCCGTGATTGCCGTCAGTGGCACTGATGACCGTGAAATCATGCAGGCGCTGCCGATATTGACCGGTGATGAGCCCTTTGGGATCAAAGGATTCATGGGGCATCAGCCGCAGAATCAGCCTGATCAGCGCGATCGGTGCGCCGAGTGCCTTGAAGCTGCCCAGGGGTGAACGTGTCGATTCGTCCTTGACCCAGAACCCGGCCACGCCGAGTTCTTCAGCCATGCCCGGAAGCTCCCACAGCGGTGTCGCCGTTTGGTTCAGGTGTTCCCAACTCGATAGCCAGTCTCGTGACTCATGGGCCGCGTCGACACTCATGATGTCCTGAAGGTGTTTTGGGTAGGTGCTGCGAGAGGCGCGTGGGTTAGCGAAAAACATAGCGGTTCCTTGTAACGCTGGAGAAAAGGCGTGCGCGTTTTGGCGATTTCCAGGGGCAGTCATGCCGTGGTCGTTCTGTAGCGCCCTAAAAACTGGCGAACGCGTTCACTGTCTGAGTTGGTAAAGAATTTTTCCGGTGCGGCTCTTTCAATGATCTGTCCTTTTTCAATGAACACGACCTCGTTGGAGACGGCGCGGGCAAATTCCATTTCATGGGTCACGATGACCATCGTGAAACCGTCCTCGGCCAGTGAGCGCATCACCGCCAGGACTTCCCCGACCAGTTCTGGATCGAGCGCAGACGTTGGCTCATCGAACAAGATGACTTGCGGGTTCATCGCCAAGGCTCGCGCAATGGCAACCCGCTGTCGTTGGCCTCCTGAAAGCGACCAGGGATAAGCATCGTGCTTGTGCGACAGGCCGACTTTCTCCAGCAGCGCAACCGCCTGATCATTGGCCTCTTTGCGACTGACACCCATGACATGAATGGGCGCCTCGGTGACATTCTGAAGCACGGTCAGATGGGGCCAGAGATTGAAGCTCTGGAACACCATGGCGGTTCTTGCGCGCATCGCCGCCAGTTCGCGATTGGACATGGCTTTGCCGCCGCCACTTTTAACGCCCATGCGATCACCGCCGATGTAGATTTCACCGGTATCAGGCACTTCCAGCCAGTTGATGCAACGCAACATGGTGGATTTGCCTGAGCCGGAAGAGCCCAAAATGCTGACAGTCTGTCCTCGCTCGACCTTGAGGTTGATGCCGCGAAGCACCTCAATGCCGGCGAAGTGTTTATGCAGGTCGCGGATTTCAACGACCGGGGCGGACTTATTCATGGACCAATCCTCTTTTCTGCGCTCGGCGACCCAGGCGACGAAGTAATGCCTCAACCAACAGGGTGATGGACCAATACAGTGCGATCACGAATATGAAGGGCGGCAGCGGAACAAAATATTTGGCTTGTACAGCAGAGGCCGCAGCCGTCAGATCCATCAAAGTGATGATCGACAGGAAGGCGGTGTCCTTCAGCAGGCAGACCAATTGGTTGCCAAAGAGCGGCCCGGAACGCATCACCATTTGCGGGAGGAGAATCCTCCAGTACATGTTTGAGTTGACGAAGCCGTGGGCATAGGCCGCTTCCGCCTGGCCTGCGGGCAGCGCGGTTCTCGCCGCCCGCAGGATCTCGGCGAAATAGGCACCGTGATACGTAATCAGGGCAATGAAACCCGCCGACCATACATCCAGGCTGATACCCAGGTTGGGAAGCCCGTAGTAAAGGAGGTACAGGAAGATCAGGAAGGGCAGCATTCGCATCAGGTCCAGCGCCCCGCGAACAAGCCGTCGAAACAGGTTGTCCTGTCCTTCCAGCAGGAAAGCGATAACGCAGGCCAACATAAATGAGCAGGCAGACGACACGCCAAAGAGTATGAGTGTGTTCTGCAGCCCGGCCGCGAACACGTCCAGGTTGTCCCACAGCATTTTAATTCCGTTCATGGGAGCCCCTACATGGCCAGGCGCTTGGCGCGCGAGTCTGCAATTCTCTGGAAGCGGACAAGTCCACCGATGATCACGATGTAAAGCAGGCCCGCCGCGAGGATGGGAGGAAGCGGATCGTAAGTGACGGCAGCGATCCGATTCGTCACGCGCGTCAGGTCCACAATGCCGATCATGGCGATCGCGGGACTGCTTTTGACCAACAGGGACATTTCGTTCACAAGCCCGGGAAGGCTGGTGGTCAACATCTGCGGGAGCATGATGCGGCGAAGTGTCAGCCCCGTGGTCATGCCGGCGGCTTTTGCCGCTTCCAGTTGTTCGCGCGAGAAACTGGTCAGGGCGCTGCGCCAGATCTCGGCGTTGAACGCCGTGGTGTTGAGGGTCATGGCGGCAATGGCCACCACCCGGGCGTCAACTTCCCAGCCGATGGAGGGCGCAATCACAAACAGAAACAGCACCAGCGTGACCATCGGTGTCGCCCTGATCAAACTGACATAGACAGCGAGGGCCTGGCTCAAGACCGGGATTTTTGCCGCCCGCAACATGGCAACAACCAGCCCCAGAATGATGCCGAGCACGATAGAAATGCCGGACACCCAAATGGTCGTCCAGGCCGCGTACACAAGCGTGATCCAGTCACTGCTTTGCATTGAAAACATCCTTCGAACAAGTCTTTTGGCCGTCGGCTACCTGCCGGGTCAAAAGAACGATCTACCGACCTGACCATCGCTGACACTTCTTGCGCCAACGATGGCGGCTCTCAGGTTATTTCGCGGTCAGTTGAGTGAACTGTGGCGCAGAAGTAATCGGCTCGCGGGGCAGGTCATCGAACGATTGTCCGAGCCATTTTTTCTGCAGTTCGGCGAGCTTGCCGGTGTCACGCAAGTGGTTCACAAAACCACTCAGGTAATCGAGGAGCTCCTTGTTGCCCTTGGCCACTGGCCAGGCGATATAGCCCATGCTGGAAGTGGCCTCGCCAACGGCAAACACCTGTGGACGTTCCTTCACCAGCATGTTGGCGGGCACGATCGAGTTCACAACGTAGTCGAGCCGGTGATTCGCCAGGTCGGCATACGCCTCCGGATAGGATTGGTACTGCACGATCTTGCCAATGGAACCGCCGGAGGCTTTGAGCTTTGCATCCAGCTGCGTCAATCGGGCCAGTTGCGCACCACCGGCCTGCACGCCGACGATCAACCCGGAAAGGTCCGAGACGCTTTTGATGCGGTCATCGTCTGCGCGCTTGATGTAATGCGAGACCTCAGGGGCGACCGGTGCCACGAAGTCAAAGGCGCCCAGGCGTTCCTCCGTAACACCGGCGCCAGTGATGGCGGCGTCGTACTTCCCTGAGGTGATACCCGCCAGCAGGCCGGTCCAGGGCATGATGTCCTGATTCACTTTGAATTGAGCGTACTTGCGCAGCTCCGCGATAACGTCCTTATGGAAACCTTCGGACTCGCCGTCCTTTATAAATTCGAAAGGGTAATAACTGTCTTCGGTTGCAACGTTAAGTGTGCCGCGGGTGTTTATCTCTGCCAGGCTGGCTGCACTCGCTGCACTCGCTGCACTCGCTGCACTCGCTGCGCCGGTAATGCCGAGGCTGAAGATAATACTGGCTGCGCCAACGATAAGAAAACGACCGGCCTTTGACATGATGCGGCGGTCAACTCGACTTTCTTGAGCACTGTTCATCGTGAAACTCCCATCGGTTAAGTGGTGGGGCAGTACCAAACTAAAAGCTGCGATTGGGGGTGAGATGGCGTTAGTCATGCATTCTCCGTTTTTATTGTTTTCGGCGGGTGGAGCGCAGCCCTTGCCTGACAAGCAGGTGGGATAAAACGATGCTAATGCTCAGGGGGCGCACGATTGCTCGAAAATCGCGGCGTCAAACGCACCATCGTTGCGTTTTCAGCATTTTGTTGCGCTGCGCTCAGGCCAGGTGGGTTGGTACAAGGGCTTGTGCGCAACGAATGAGCGTCCAGGTGCCTTTTCTGCTGTAATGGCTGGGCCCCAGGTGAAGGAGTTTCCCCTATGCAGCTAGATGCCTATGACCGCAAAATTCTCAACTTCCTTCAGGAAAACAACCGGATTTCCCAGCGGGAACTGGCTGAGGGCGTGAACCTGTCTCCCTCGGCAGTCAATAGAAGAATCGCTGCCCTCGAAGCGGCGGGAGTGATCAGATATAACGTGAGTATTGTCGACCCGGCAGCGGTCGGCCGACCGATCACCGTTATCGTCGAAGTTAAACTAGAGAATGAAAGACTTGATTTGCTGGATGAGATAAAGCGGCGCTTTGTGAGTTGTCCGCAAGTTCAGCAGGTTTATTATGTGACGGGGGATTTTGACTTTTTGCTGGTGTTGAATGTACGAGACATGAGTGAGTACGAACAATTAACCAGAGAGTTGTTTTTCTTCGGAAACATCAAGCAGTTCAAGACGTTTGTCGCGATGCAGAATAATAAAAGAACGTTTGCGATACCTTTGGAAATTGAATGACCCTGAAACGGCCCTCCCTGCGACAGCAGCCGGAAGGAGGGCGTTGATGATCGATCGGCGGTGTTAGAACTCCGGCGTGTATTTCACGCTGAACATCACGTTGCGTGGTTCACCGTAGTTGTTGTTGCCATTGATCTGGTTGTAGGCCGCCGTGTAGTAAGTCTTGTCGAACAGGTTGTTGGCGTTCATCGCCAGCTCGATCTCCGAGGAGAGTTGGTAACCGACACGGGCATTCCAGACGGTGTAACCCGGTACGTTGACGACGTGGTCGTAACCCAGCGTATGGCTTTGGGTCGTGAAGCCCAGGCCGGTACTCACACGGCTCCAGTCGCCACCCAACTGGTAGTTACCCCAGACGCGCAGCATGTGTTTCGGCGTCCACCAGCTGAAGACTTTGCCTTCGTTGTCCGGGTCCTTGAGGTACTTGGTGGTGTTGTAGGTATAACCGGCAAACAGTTGCAGACCGTCCAGCACTTCGCCGCTGATTTCGGCGTCGAGCCCCTGGCTGCGTACTTTGCCGGATGCCTTCGAGCAGTACCAACCGTCGCAGTTTTGCCCACCGTCCATATCGAGCGTGGCGCGGTTTTCCTGGTCGTAACGGAACAACGCCAGGGACGTATTGACCCTGCCCTCCATCAACTCGCCCTTGAGACCCAACTCGTAGTTCGTACCGATGATCGGTTTGATTACCGAGCCGCTTGTACTGCGTTCGGTTTGCGGCGTGAACACGTCGGTGTAGCTGGCATAGACCGCCCATTCGCGGCTCAAGTCATAGACGATACCGGCGAAGGGGGTGACTTCACCGTTTTCGTTGCTGGTGCTTTCAGGATCGGCGGTAATGCTGGTCGCGTCCTGGCGCCACGATTTATAGCTGTAGTCGTACCAACTGACCCGTGAGCCGAGCACCAGGGTCAGCGGATCAATCGGCTTGACCCGCCAGCTGCCGTAGAGGCCTTTTTGGCGGATGTCATACTTGCTTGGTGTCCCACGGCCACCGGGGCTATTGAGCAAACCGTCGTAGCTGATTTCGGGACGGTTGTGATCAATGTCGAAGATGGTGTCGGCACTGTTATTGAAGGTTCGGGCGAATTTGTCGTCTGACGTGTATTTGGAATAGTTGCCGCCCACCATGATTTCCTGCTGCATGGACAAGGCTTCGAATTTGCCGTTGAGGTTCATGTCCAGAGCAACTTTGGTGGAGTCCATGTCCGTCACGAAGTCAGCGTACTGCACGCCGCTGCCATCGGCATTGATGCCGTTGCCACTGGATTGCACCCGTTGGTTTTTCGCTTTATTGGTTTCAGTCATGCGCACGGCGCCGACCTTGAAGGCCCAATCGTCGTTGAAACGGTGTTCCAGGTCGGTGTAGAGCGTGGTGACATCGATGTCCGAATGGTTCCACTTGGCCCCGGTGTACGTGCTGCGCGGCAGGTCGATGGGCTTACCGCCGGCGTAGCGGGGGAAGCCGCGGACATTCGAGCGCGATTCGCCGTCGGACTGGCTGACTGCCAGGCCCAGGGTGGTGTCTTCACGCAGGTCGAAGTCCAGCGCGCCGTACAGCGAGGTGGTCTTGTACCATTCGGAATCGACGAACGAGTGGCTGTCGTCCTGGTCGGCAATGAAGCGCCCGCGCACGGTGCCGGTCTGGTTCAGCGGCCCGCCGGCGTCCAGTTGCAGACCGTAGTGGTCCCATGAGCCGGCCTTGCCGGTGAGGGTCACTATCGGTGCGGCCTGGCCGCGTTTGCGTACCAGGTTGACCGCGCCGCCAGGGCTGCCGGTGCCTTGCAGCAGGCCGGACGCGCCACGTAGCACTTCCATGCGATCGAAGAAAATCAGGTCCTGCGTGGCCCAGTTGCCCAGCGAGTAATAGTTGCGCGGAATCGGCACGCCGTCGTACTGCCAGTCATCGATCTGGAAACCACGCGAGCTCAGGATCAGGCCTCTGCCGACGCCTTGGGCACCGACCAGGCCGGTGGTCTTGTTGGCCGCGTCCTTGAGATCGACGATATCCTGATCGTCCATTTGCTTGCGGGTCATCACCGTGACCGACTGCGGGATTTCCTTGAGGGTGTGGGTGCCCTTGCCGATGGTCACCGCCCTTGCGGCGTAGGAGCCTGAGCCTTCGGTGGTGGCGTCGGTGCTGCGTTCGACGATGTTGGTCACGCCCAGCTGCAACGCTGCGCTGTTGTCCGGGGCTGGCTCGACGCTGAAGTTACCTTGCCCGGTCACTCGCAATTGCAGGCCGCTGCCCGCCAGCGCCTTTTGCATTGCCTGTTCCGCAGGCATCTGGCCGACCACTGCCGGGGCTTGTTTGCCCTGCACCAGCGAAGGCTCCAATGAAACGATATGGCCGCTCTGGCTGGCGATGGCATTCAGCGTGCTGGCGAGTGGGCCGGCCGGCAGGTTGAACATCAGGTCTTGCGCCTGCGACAGGGCAGGGCTCGCCAGGGTTGCCAGGGCGACAGCGGCGGAAAGGGCATGGGGCCACGGGTTGAACACAGCGTTCTCCTGAAAATGTGGAAGTGTCAGGAGATAGGTGGGACGAGAAATGAAAACCGGACACGAATGAGAGTTATTTTCAAAAAAATTTATCAGCGCGACTCTTTTGCACGTATCAGCGTCAACCATGGGCTGTAGCGATCCACGCGAATCGGCAGGGTTTCCGCCAGGGCCGTGAACACCCGATCCGGATCGTTCAACGGGAATACGCCCTGAACGCGCAAACCGCGAACCTCGGGAGCCACGCGGACAAAACCCCGGCTGTAGGGGCGCAGCGCATCGACGACGTGTTCCAGGGGATCGTCCAGCACGTTCAATCGCCCGCTGAGCCAATCGGCGCGATGACGCTGATCGCCGGCCACCGGGACAATTTTCCCTGCATACAACAAGGCCGATTGACCTTCCTGCAGGTCAAGTGTCGTGCCGTCGAACAGTCGGGCTTCGATCGAGTGTTGCAGCACCACAACGCGAGTCGCGTCTTGTTCCTGAGCCACCAGGAAACGGGTGCCCAGTGCCCGTATTTCGCCCTGAGCGGTGCGTACCCGCAGCGGACGCAGGGGGTCGGCCGCCACCTGAATCACCAGTTCGCCGTGGCGCAGAATCACCAGCCTTTGCTTGTCATCGAAGCGCAGGTCCACCGCGCTGTTCGCGTTCAGACTCAGGCGGCTGCCGTCGGCCAGCGTGAAATCCTGACGCTGGCCACGGCCGGTGTGCAGATCCGCCAGCAGCGAGTCACCCAGCGGGCTGCGGATGCCGAGCCAAGCGCCGCCGCCCAGCAGACCGAGACCCGCGATCACGCGGAGCGCATCGCGGCGTGAACCATGAGGCTGCAACAGCAGTTGCCGCGCTTCGTTGGCTTGACCAGGCAGGCGCCGATCCAAGGCACGAATCGTGTTGAAGGAACCGCCAAGGCGTTCCTGCAAGGTGGCCCAGGCCCGGGCGTGTGCGGGGTCCATCGCCAGCCATGCGTTGAACCGTTCTTGCAGTGCGGCATCGGGTTTGCCGGCACGAAGGCTCACCATCCAGTCGATGGCCTGTTCGCTGACCGGGTCAAGGCGCGGCGTGCTCATGGCGCCAACTCGCTCAGGTAGCACTGACGCAATGCCTGTTTCATGTAGCGGCTGACCGTGCGTTCCGAAAGCCCCATTTTGTGAGCAATCGCCACGTAGCTCAGACCGTCCAGCTGGCTGTAGAGGAACGTGGCCTTGACGACCAGTGGCAAACCGTCGAGCGCCCGGTCGATCGCGACCAGGGCTTCGATCAGTTGCAACTGTTCTTCAGGGGAGGGGGCAAACGCCTCGGGCAGCGTGGACAGGCGTTCGAGGTAGGCCAGTTCCAGCTTGCGCCGGCGATGACGGTCAAAGATCAGTCGTCGGGCAATGGTCGACAGGTACGCGCGAGGTTGTTCGATGCTGTCGGGGTCTACCCGGGCCACCAGCATCTGGCAAAACGTATCGGCGGCGGTGTCCTCAGCGTCCGCGTGATTGCGCAGGCGCCGCTGGATATGCTGCAACAGCCAGCGATGATGGTCGCTGAAAAAGAAGCCCAGCTTGCTGGTCGGAGGAACTTGCACCGGTTGGCTTTCCAGATGTTAGTGTGAATCGTTCTCAATACTACCTTTGAGAGGATCGCCACTGCAATCTCTGACTTCGCTGGATGCCATTCGGCCAACGCTGCCTCGACCTTGGTAGGGAGGCGGTGAGGTGTACGCGTCTTACGATCCGGGCGATGTCGAAGACGGCTCAATCATCAACCGGATCTGTTTGCTCAGAAGGCCGCACGTTATCGGGCCCGGTGGCCGTTTCTGCGGTTGGTCGAAGCTTGAACCGGCAGACGTTACCGCCGCGCACCATGCATTCCGTGTGATCGACTTCTGCGCCGCCCAGCGTGCCGATCAAGGCCAGGTCCAGTTCACAGACCACCGGATGGGCCTCTGCGAGTCGGTGAAAAACGCAGTTGTGTGCGACGATTTCCGGGTCACCGCTGGAGCGAAAAAACACCTCTGATTGGTATCCCGCCTGGTTCATGTGTTGCACGATCCTGGCTTCGTCGACCACCTGCGATTCACGATCCAGCGCCAGTTTTCGGCCCATGCTGCGCATCAGCGTGGCCAGCGCTTCGGGACCGATGATGCCGGCCACTTCATCGATCAGCACACTCGCCAGCATTTGATACTGGCGAGGAAACTGCTCCTTGGCATGGTCGGTGAGCCGGTACAGTTGCTCTGGCCGCCGACCCGTCGGCCGGGTTTCGCCCCGCAACACCAGGCCGTCACGCTCAAGCGCCGCCAGATGCTGGCGAATCGCAGTGCGCGTGACGGCCAGTTGTTCGGCCAACTCGTCAATGCTCATGCCGCTCGCATGGTGCAGCAGCGCATTGAGCAGGTCTTGCTGTGTCCGGCCCAGTCCTTCCAGCATGGTGTGTCCTCGCCCGACGTCAGAACTTGTCCGGGAACTGCTTGACCAGTGCCGCCGTCAGCGCATCGGCCAGCGCCAGGATATGGCCGCGCATCATGTGCCAGGTCCGCGCTTCGCCCGCGTAATCGTGTGCGGCGAGTTCATCGATCTGCGCGACATGATGGCCCCCGTGAGCACCGAGCATGGCAACCAGCGTGTCTTCAGGCAAGTTGGGGTTGGCTTTGGCCAGGAACGCGGCAATCGCCTTGGCATTGCTGGTCAGGTCCGCGACTGCGGCTTGCTTGCCTTTGTTGTCTTTGGCGACCGTTGCATCGCTGTAATGCTTGACCGCGCCCCAGTGACCGGCCAGCAATTTGAGCAACTGATCGGCAGCAGGCTGACCGTAGAGCGGGGCGATGCTATTGGCGATTTTGGTTGCGTTGTCGACCACCTGATCTGCGGCGACTTTGGCTTGCTGCTTGTCGGCAGCCTGATTGGCGATGGCGTAATTTCTGATCCAGAACACATGTTCGACCCACAGGTCGCGCAAGGCCAGGCGCGTGGTCAATGCAACGCTGTCAGGCGCAGCCGTTGAGGCGGGCGGCGTCTGACTCCAGACCGGTTGAGCACAGAACGCCAACAACATTAAAGCCAGGATCTTGATATTCATGACGGCACCCTCGGGAAGTGGGATTGTTCGACAATATCAATTTAAGCATAAAAATATGTTTTTATCGGGCCGACGCCCCGCGCACAGATCAACGGTCATTGTAGGAGCGAGCCCGCTCGCGATGAACGTCAACGATGACGCAGTTTGCCTGAATCAACGCGGCGCTTATGGGGCCATCGCGAGCGGGCTCGCTCCTACACAACCCAAATCAGAACTTGAACGCCTGACGCCCGACCAGCAGCCAGTGGCCTTTCTGTTTCTGCCAGATCTGGAAGTTCTCGATTTCAGTCGGAATCACTTCAGTGCCTTTCAGCGCCTGTGCCGAGAAATGGTTGCGAACCAACGCCACGTCACCGGACAGGGTGATGGTCTGGTTTTGCATTTCGAGGGTCTTGAAGGCGCTTCGACCGGTTTCGATGTCGGCGATGTATTCCTGCTTGTTCTGGATTTTCCCGCTGGAATGCCCGTAGGTCAGGTTTTCGGCGGTCAGAGCGTTCAGTTCGGAAATGTTCTTTTTCAGCATGGCCTGGGTCAGGTGGTCGACAGCCTGGGCCACGTCTTTTTCAGCGGCGGACGGGGCGGCCGCGACATAGCCACTGAACAGGCACAGAAATCCAACCACCAATTTCGCTTTTTTCATGGGTGTTTCCTTGTTGTTGTGGGTGATCGAGTGATGAACATGAAGATCATTCATCAGTCGTCGTACAACCTAGCATGCACTGAGAAAAAAACGAACATGGCCAGGGGGAATTACCGCATGTCGTAAAAACCCGCGTGAACGCAAACAGCCCTTCAATTGCGCTGTGACGCAGTCGATAACCTGTTCAGAAGCCATGCGCGAATGGCCGCACCCACTGACAGGAGACCCACAGCGTGTCGATAAAATTACGCTTGCTCTTGCTGATCGGCACCGGCCTGCTCACGGCCGTGATCATGAGCCTGGTCAGTTACCTGGGAAATTCGCAAATGGCGACCGCAGTGAATGACAACGAGGTCAGCATGACCGCGCTGCGCAATCACCTCGAAGCCGACATGATGCATGACGCGTTACGCGCGGATGTACTGTCAGCGCTGGCGGGAAAATTGTCGCAGTCGGTGGATCGGTTTCGCCTCTGAAAATCAACACGAACCTGTAGGAGCCGGCTTGCCGGCGATAGGAGCAATGCGGTTTGACGGGATACCGCGTTGTTAGCATCGCCAGCAAGCCGGCTCCTACAAATATTTGTCGGTGACGGCTCCCTCGACGACGGATGACCTGTCGGCGATGGGGGGGAAATTGTCGCAGTCAGTGGATCGGTTTCGCCTCTGAAAATAAACACGACCCTGTACGAGCCGGCTTGCTGGCGATAGGAGCAACGCGGTTTGACGGGATACCGCGTTGTTAGCATCGCCAGCAAGCTGGCTCCTACAGGTATTTGTCGGTGACGGCACCCTCGACGACGGATGACCTGTCGGCGATGGGGGGGAATTGTCGCAGTCGGTGGATCGGTTTCGGCTGTGATATCCATTCAACATTGATGTTGCCAGACCGGACCCCATCGCGAGCAGGCTCGCTCCCACATTGATTGCGTCAACGCGAAGATCAACTGTGGGAGCGAGCCTGCTCGCGATGGCAATCGCTCAAACGAGGCAGAATCAAAGCATTAAAGGTATTTGTCGGTGACGGCACCCTCGGAGGCGCTGGACACCGTCTTCGCATACTTCGCCAACACCCCGCGTTTGTACCTGGACTCAGGCCGCACCCAGCGGGTCTTGCGCTCAGCCAGTTCGGCATCGGAAACGCCGACCGTGATCTGCCGGGTTTCGGCATCGATGGTGATTTTGTCGCCGTCTTCGATCAACGCAATCGGCCCGCCATCAAACGCTTCCGGCGTGATATGGCCCACCACAAAACCATGGGAACCCCCGGAAAAGCGGCCATCGGTAATCAACGCAACATCCTTGCCCAACCCCTTGCCCATGACCGCCGACGTCGGCGAAAGCATTTCGCGCATGCCCGGGCCGCCCTTGGGTCCTTCGTAGCGAATCACGATCACGTCGCCCGCTTTCACTTCGCCATTGAGAATCCCGGCCAGCGCACCTTCTTCGCCGTGATAAACCCGCGCCGTACCTTCAAAGCGCAAACCTTCCTTGCCCGTGATCTTGGCCACCGCGCCAGTGGGCGAGAGGTTGCCGCGCAGCACCACCAGGTGCGAGTCCTTTTTCACCGGCTGGTCGAAGGGCAGAATCACGTCCTGGCCTTCCGGATAGTCCGCCACGTTTTCGAGGTTTTCCGCGAGGGTCTTGCCGGTCACCGTCATCGCATCGCCATGCAACATGCCGGCCGCAAGCATGCGCTTCATCAGCGGTTGAATGCCGCCGATGGCGACCAGTTCGCTCATCATGTATTTGCCGCTGGGGCGCAGGTCGGCCACGACCGGCGAGACCTTGCCCAGCTCGACGAAATCATCCAGCGTCAACTCGACGTCCACCGCATGCGCCATGGCCAACAGATGCAGCACCGCGTTGGTCGAGCCGGCGAGGGCGATGACCACGCGGATCGCATTTTCAAAGGCTTTGCGGGTCATGATGTCCCGTGGTTTGAGGTCCAGCTTCAACAACTCCATGACCTGCTGGCCGGCGCGGAAACTGTCCGAGGCCTTGTCGCTGCCGACGGCGTCCTGAGAGCTGGAACCGGGCAGGCTCATGCCCAGCGCTTCAATGGCCGAGGCCATGGTGTTGGCCGTGTACATTCCGCCGCAGGAACCGGGGCCGGGAATCGCCACTTCCTCGATCTGCTTGACCTGGATTTCGTTGATGTCGCCGCGCGCATTCTGGCCCACGGCTTCGAACACGGAAATGATGTCGGTGTGGCCGGCACCGGGCCGAATCGTCCCGCCATAGACGAAGATGGAAGGGCGGTTCAACCGCGCCATGCCGATCAGGCAGCCCGGCATGTTCTTGTCGCAACCGCCCACAGTCACCAGGCCGTCGAAGCCTTCGCAACCGGCCACGACCTCGATGGAATCGGCAATCACCTCGCGTGACACCAGCGAATACTTCATGCCTTCCGTGCCGTTGGCGATGCCGTCGGAAATGGTGATGGTGTTGAAAATGACGCCCTTGGCCCCGGCGGCATTCGCGCCTTTCTCCGCCTCGACCGCCAGCTTGTCGATGTGCATGTTGCACGGCGTGACCATCGCCCACGTCGAGGCGATGCCGATCTGCGGTTTCTTGAAATCCTCGTCGGTGAAACCCACGGCACGCAGCATCGAACGACCGGGCGCACGCTCCACGCCATCGACCACTTGAGAGGAATATTTGCGCAGATCGTTTTTATCGCTCATGACTGCTCCTCACCGGTTCATCGAAAAAACAGGTTGAGTATAGTGGCCCCGGCGCGCGTGTTCGGACTATCAGGTCGGGAACAGACGCGCGGGTTTGCTCCGGCGTGATATTCTTCACCTCAACTTGGTTTGACCTATTCAGTTTGCGTGTCCTCGAGACGCGCCAACAGAATCACTGTCGCTCAAGTAGCTGAAGCCAATAAAGATAAAAAGTCAGTTCAGTAGGGACATATAAACTGAGGTCGATGGATCACGTCGGCCTTGTGTGCCCACCCTCCGGATCTCATGTGCGAGCCCCCACGACATTTGCCTGAATGCCGTGTGAAACAAGGGTTTCGTCGTGAGGATGGAAGGGCGGATGACGTTTTATCAAAGGTGCTACAAGATGTTTAAGAAAATGAACACGGCCCTGCTGGGGCTGGCTTTGTCGATGGGGATCACGTCCGTTCACGCGGAAGAGGCAAAGAAAGTCGATGTGCTGCTGATCGGCGGCGGCATCATGAGCGCGACCCTGGGTGTATGGCTCAATGAGCTGGAACCTGGCACCTCGATGGAAATGATCGAGCGCCTCGACGGCGTCGCCCTGGAAAGCTCCAACGGCTGGAACAACGCCGGTACCGGTCACTCCGCCCTGGCCGAGTTGAACTACACCCCGGAAGACGACAAGGGCAATGTCTCGATCCCGAAAGCCGTTGAAATCAACGAAGCGTTCCAGATCTCCCGTCAGTTCTGGGCCTGGCAGGTTCAGCAAGGCGTGCTGAAAAACCCGCGTTCGTTCATCAACTCCACACCGCACATGAGCTTTGTGTGGGGCGATGACAACATCAAGTTCCTGAAAAAGCGCTACGAAGCCCTGCAAGCGAGCCCGTTGTTCGCCGGCATGCAGTACTCGGAAGACCCGGCGCAGATCGCCAAGTGGGTTCCGCTGATGATGGAAGGGCGCGACCCGAACCAGAAAATCGCGGCCACCTGGTCCCCGATCGGCACCGACGTGAACTTCGGCGAAATCACCCGCCAGTTCGTTGCGCACCTGCAAACCACCCCGAAATTCGACTTGAAACTGTCTAGCGAAGTGCAAGACATCACCAAGAACGAAGACGGCTCCTGGCGCGTCAGCTACAAAAACCTGAAAGACGGTAGCAAGTCCGAAACCGACGCCAAGTTCGTGTTCATCGGCGCGGGCGGCGGTGCCCTGCACCTGCTGCAGAAGTCCGGCATTCCTGAAGCCAAGGAATACGCAGGCTTCCCGGTCGGCGGTTCGTTCCTCGTCACCGAAAACCCAACCATCGCCGAGCAACACCTGGCCAAGGCCTACGGCAAAGCCTCCGTTGGCGCACCGCCAATGTCGGTTCCGCACCTGGACACCCGTGTCCTGGACGGCAAGCGCGTGATCCTGTTTGGCCCATTCGCGACCTTCAGCACCAAGTTCCTCAAAGAAGGCTCGTACCTGGACCTGCTGACCACCACCACCACGCACAACGTGTGGCCAATGACCAAGGTCGGCATCAAGGAATACCCGCTGGTCGAGTACCTTGCCGGTCAGCTGATGCTGTCTGACGAAGACCGCCTCAACGCCCTGAAAGAATACTTCCCGAACGCCAAGGCTGAAGACTGGCGCCTGTGGCAAGCCGGCCAGCGCGTGCAAATCATCAAGCGTGATGAAGCCGCCGGTGGCGTGCTGAAACTGGGCACCGAAATCGTTGCTTCCGCTGACGGCACCATCGCCGGCCTGCTGGGCGCATCGCCAGGTGCTTCGACCGCTGCGCCGATCATGCTGACCGTGCTGCAGAAAGTGTTCAAGGACAAGGTCGCTTCGCCAGCCTGGCAGGAAAAACTGCACCAGATCGTGCCGAGCTATGGCACTCAGCTGAATGGCAGTCCTGAGAAGGTTGCACAAGAGTGGGCTTACACCGCCAAGGTCCTGCAACTGACCCCGCCACCGGCGATCGGTCAAGTAGCTGCCCCGGCAGCTGCCCCGGCTGAAGCGCCAAAAGCGCCGAAGGCAAACGCTGCAACTGATATGGCTCTGTAACCAGACGCCCAGTCAAAAAGCCCACTGAACCGGTGACGGTCAGTGGGCTTTTTTGTGTCTGGAATTCGGGGCTGGCGGGTAGCTTTCGCGTGCCCTCACGCAACTTGCAAAAGCACTGCGAATGGGGCTAGATCGCCTGCAAACGGCCATTCACCACAGGGATCTGTCTATGCCGCTGAGTTTCCACAAGATGCACGCCAATGGCGACGACTTCGTGGTCGTGGACGCGCGAAACTCGGCCAATCCAGTGACAAGCGCCCTGGCTCGGCGAATGGGAGATCGCCACCGCGGCATCGGCTTCAATCAACTCGCAGTGGTGCTCGATTGCGAAGACGCCGATGCGCGGTTGATGTTCTGGAATACCGATGGCTCCACGCTGGATGTGTGTGGCAGCGCAACGCGGGGTGCTGCGGACAGGCTGATGCGCGAATCGAATTCGACGTCGATAACGCTTCGGACCAACCGGGGGTTGCTCACTTGCCAACGAACCTCCAACGGCAAAATTTCCGTCAGCATGGGGCCGCCGATGTTTGGCTGGTCGGATGTTCCCCTGGCTCATGAAATGGATACGTTGGTTCTGCCCCTTGATGGCGGCCCGAGTGCGTGCAGCATGGGCAATCCGCACTGCACCTACTTTGTGGATGATCTGACGGCGATAGATATCGCGGCCATCGGCCCCGCCCTTGAAACCCACCCGCTGTTTCCGCTCAGGACGAATGTGCATTTCGTTCAGATCATTGACCGTAAGCATATTCGGTTGCGCATCTGGGAGCGCTGGGGCGGTATTCCGC
>NZ_JAGYFX010000097.1:0-22707 GCF_019946615.1 Pseudomonas sp. BF-R-01 | reverse complement strand
CTGGGCTTCGATGACCTGAAGCAACTCGCTGTCGAAAACTGCGTAACTCTTTGTTTACCAAGGAGTTTTTCGTTTCGACTGCGCCGGAAGTGGGGCGAATTATAGACTTCCAGAATCTGCCGTCAACACCTATTTTCACATTTCTGTCATACGGGTCAAAAAAGCCCGAAAACACGAAGGCCGAGCCCCAAGGGGCTCGGCCTTCTTCCCTTCTACTTACAAGCTAGGGAATGCGAATTGCGATGCTTCATGGCTCGCACGCTGTGGCCAGCGCTGAGTAATGGCCTTGCGACGGGTGTAGAAGCGCACGCCATCCGGGCCATACGCATGCAGATCGCCGAACAGCGAACGCTTCCAGCCGCCAAAGCTGTGATAAGCCACCGGCACCGGCAACGGCACGTTGACGCCAACCATGCCGACTTCGATCTCATCGCAGAACAACCGCGCCGCCTCGCCATCACGGGTAAAGATGCAGGTGCCGTTGCCATACTCGTGATCGTTGATCAGTTGCATCGCCTCTTCCAGGCTGTTTACCCGGACAACGCACAGCACTGGCCCAAAGATCTCTTCTTTATAGATACGCATCTCTGGCGTGACGTTATCGAACAGGCAACCGCCCAGGAAGAAACCTTCTTCATGACCGGCGACGCTCAGACCACGACCGTCCACCACCAGGGTTGCACCGGAGGCAACGCCGTCTTCTACATAGCCACTGACTTTGTCACGAGCCTGACCGGTAACCAACGGCCCCATGTCCAGACCACAAGTGGTACCTGCGCCAATCTTCAATGCCTTGATCTGCGGAGTCAGCTTGGCCACCAACGCATCGGCCACCTGGTCGCCAACGCACACGGCCACCGAAATCGCCATGCAACGCTCGCCGCAGGAACCGTACGCCGCGCCCATCAGAGCGCTGACGGCGTTATCCAGATCCGCATCCGGCATCAGCACCGCGTGGTTCTTCGCGCCGCCCAGTGCCTGAACGCGTTTGCCCCGCTTGGTGCCTTCTGCGTAGATGTATTCGGCAATCGGCGTCGAACCGACAAAGCTCAACGCTTTGACTTCCGGCGCTTCGATCAGCGCGTCCACTGCAGCCTTGTCACCATGCACCACGCTCAACACGCCTTTCGGCAGACCGGCTTCCAGCAACAACTGAGCGATCAACAGCGTCGAGCTTGGATCACGCTCGGAAGGTTTGAGGATGAAGCAGTTGCCGCAGACGATTGCCAGCGGATACATCCACAGCGGCACCATCGCCGGGAAGTTGAACGGAGTAATACCGGCGACCACGCCCAATGGCTGGAAGTCCGACCAGGCATCAATGTTCGGGCCGACGTTACGGCTGTACTCGCCCTTGAGGATTTCCGGCGCCGCGCACGCGAACTCGACGTTCTCGATACCGCGCTTCAATTCACCGGCAGCATCTTCCAGCGTCTTGCCGTGTTCTTCGCTGATCAGTTGGGCGATACGTGCTTCGTTCTGTTCCAGCAGTTGCTTGAAGCGGAACATTACCTGCGCACGTTTGGCCGGCGGAGTATTGCGCCAGGCCGGGAACGCAGCCTTGGCCGAGTCGATGGCCTTCTGGATGGTTTCGCGGCTGGCCAATGGCAGTTTGTGAATCGCCTGGCCGGTAGACGGGTTGAACACGTCGGCCGTGCGACCGTCTTCGGTCACCAGTTCACCGTTGATCAAATGCGGGATAAGGCTCATGCGGGGCTCCAGAAAAGTTGTCCACAGGCGCCCGTCAACGGGCGCCTCTATATAGAAGGGGAAATCAGTCGATTTTGTTCAGCACTTCGCCGACCGCGTCAAACAGACGATCAAGGTCTTGCGGCTTGCTGTTGAAGGTTGGGCCGAACTGCAGGGTGTCGCCGCCGAAGCGCACGTAGAACCCGGCTTTCCACAGCGCCATGCCCGCTTCGAACGGACGCACGATGGCATCGCCGTCACGCGGCGCGATCTGGATCGCACCGGCCAGCCCGTAGTTACGAATGTCGATGATGTTTTTCGAGCCCTTCAGGCCGTGCAGTGCATTTTCGAAATGCGGTGCAACGTCGGCCACGCTCTGCACCAGGTTTTCCTTCTGCAGCAGGTCGAGTGCGGCAAGACCAGCGGCGCAAGCCACCGGGTGCGCGGAATAGGTGTAACCGTGCGGGAATTCCACCGCGTACTCAGGCGTCGCCTGGTTCATGAAGGTCTGGTAGATCTCGGAGCTGGCAATCACTGCGCCCATCGGGATCGCACCGTTGGTGACTTGCTTGGCTATGCACATCAGGTCCGGGGTCACGCCGAAGCTGTCAGCGCCGAACATCGAACCGGTACGGCCGAAGCCGGTGATCACTTCGTCGAACACCAGCAGAATGTTGTGCTGATCGCAGATCTCGCGCAGACGCTTGAGGTAGCCCTCAGGCGGAACCAGCACGCCAGCGGAACCGGCCATTGGCTCGACGAATACGGCGGCGATGTTCGAAGCGTCATGCAGCTCGATCAGTTTGAGCAACTCATCGGCCAGAGCGATACCGCCCTCTTTCGGCATGCTGCGCGAGTAGGCATTGCTCGCCAGCAAGGTGTGCGGCAGGTGATCGACGTCCATCATCGCCTGACCGAAGATTTTGCGGTTACCGTTGACGCCGCCCAGGCTGGTGCCAGCGATGTTCACACCGTGGTAACCACGGGCGCGACCGATCATTTTGGTTTTGGTCGCCTGGCCTTTCAGACGCCAGTAAGCGCGGACCATCTTCACCGCAGTGTCAGCGCACTCGGAACCCGAGTCGGTGAAGAACACGTGATTCAGATTACCCGGCGTCAGGTCGGTGATTTTCTCCGCCAGTTGGAACGACAGCGGATGACCGTACTGGAAGCCCGGCGAGTAATCGAGCGTGCCCAACTGCTTGGCAACCGCTTCCTGGATTTCCTTGCGGGTGTGCCCGGCGCCGCAGGTCCACAGACCGGACAGCGAATCGTAGACCTTGCGACCCTTGTCGTCCGTCAGCCAACTGCCTTCAGCCGCCACGATCAGTCGCGGATCGCGCTGGAAATTTCGGTTGGCGGTGTAGGGCATCCAGTGAGCATCGAGCTTGAGCTGGCTGGCCAGGGAATTCGGGGCGTTTTCAGGCAAGTTCATGGGCAAAACCTCGCAAGGCAATAAGCGGCGTGGAGATGAAAAGCGTTCTTGCAGCTAAATTGCCACGGGGATAAAGTCGGTGAAATCCAACTTTTCTAACGTTCAGTCAGGCCAGCGCTAAACTATGAGCACTCGACGCCCCGATCCGCTGGCACAAGTCAGCGACTTTGATATCCGCTTGCTGCGGATTTTTCGCAGCGTGGTGGAATGCGGTGGTTTCTCGGCGGCGGAGTCGGTGCTCGGGATCGGCCGCTCGGCGATCAGCCAGCAGATGAGCGACCTGGAACAGCGCCTCGGCCTGCGCCTGTGCCAACGAGGTCGCGCCGGGTTTTCCCTGACCGAAGAAGGTCGCGAGGTGTATCAATCGGCATTGCAGCTATTGAGTGCGCTGGAAAGTTTCCGCACCGAGGTCAACGGTCTGCACCAACACCTGCGCGGCGAATTGACCATCGGCCTCACCGATAACCTGGTCACCCTGCCTCACATGCGTATCACTCATGCATTGGCGCAATTGAAGGAGCGCGGGCCGGACGTGCAGATTCAGATCCGCATGATCGCGCCCAATGAAGTCGAGCAAGGCGTGCTCGACGGCCGCTTGCATGTCGGCGTGGTGCCGCAGGCAAGCGCCCTGTCGGGGCTGGAATATCAGCCGCTCTACAGCGAACGTTCGCTGCTGTATTGCGCGGTTGGTCATCCGTTGTTTTATGTCGACGACAAACAACTGGACGATGAGCGCCTCAACAGTCAGGACGCCATCGCCCCGACCTTCCGCTTGCCGGCCGAGATTCAGGCGCATTACCAGGCACTCAATTGCACCGCCAGTGCGTCAGACCGCGAAGGCATGGCGTTTCTGATTCTCACCGGGCGCTACATCGGTTACCTGCCGGACCACTACGCCAGCCTCTGGGTGCAGCAAGGGCGCTTGCGCGCGCTGAAACCGACAGCACGGTTTTATGACTTGAGCCTTGCATCGGTGACACGCAAGGGACGTCGCCCGCATTTGGTGCTGGAAAGCTTTTTGGAAAGCCTGGCCGCAACACGTTGAATAAGGTGGAAACCTGTAGGAGCGAAGCTTGGTCCGGGCGGCGCTCCGACGAAGGCGTCGGCTCAATCAACATCAATGTTGAATGTTAAGACGCCTTCGCGAGCAAGCTTCGCTCCTACGGGGATTTGTGGTGGTCAGGTTTTATCGTGTCGGGACTTGTCTGGAGCCTGTGGTTGCGCTATCAACGCATTGGTTGCACCCACCCACCTGTTCGGAAGTGCCTATGACCTTTGAAGTCCCCGCTCACGGCGGCAAACCTGCCAGCCGCATTCGTCAGAAGAACGAAGAGACCATCATCAAAGCCGCCGAAGACGAGTTCGCCCGTCACGGGTTCAAAGGCACAAGCATGAACACCATCGCCCTGAATGCCGGGTTGCCCAAGGCGAACCTGCATTACTACTTCACCAATAAGCTGGGGTTGTACGTGGCGGTGTTGAGCAACATCCTGCAGTTGTGGGACAGCACTTTCAACACCCTCACCGCCGAGGATGATCCGGCCGAAGCGCTGACGCGGTACATTCGCGCCAAGATGGAATTCTCCCGCCGCCAGCCGCAAGCCTCGCGAGTCTTCGCCATGGAAGTGATCAGCGGCGGTGAGTGCCTGACCGAATATTTCAACCAGGATTACCGCGCCTGGTTCCAGGGCCGGGCGGCGGTGTTTCAAGCGTGGATCGACGCTGGCAAAATGGACCCGGTCGACCCGGTCAACCTGATCTTTCTGTTGTGGGGCAGCACCCAGCATTACGCCGACTTTGCCACGCAGATTTGCCGGGTCAGCGGCCGCACCAAGCTGACCAAGCAAGACATGGAAGACGCTGGCGACAACCTGATCCGCATCATTCTCAAAGGCTGCGGCCTGACTCCAGCCATTTAAGACTCTTATGCCTTTTACCCTCAGCGACTTTTGCGAATACCGCGAAGAGATTCGCAAAAGCCGCTTCATCACCTTCGCCGCACCGATCAGCAGCCCTGCTGAAGCCCAGGCGTTCATCGAGCAGCACAGCGATCTGAACGCCACGCACAATTGCTGGGCGTGGAAACTCGGCGCCCAATACCGCAGCACCGATGACGGAGAGCCTGGCGGCACCGCCGGGCGCCCGATTCTGGCGGCCATCGATGCACAGGATTGCGACCAGGTCGCGGTGCTGGTGATCCGCTGGTATGGCGGCATTCAACTCGGCACCGGCGGCCTCGCCCGGGCGTATGGCGGCGGCGCGAACAAGTGCCTGCAAGCGGCACCGAAAATTGAGCTGATCAGCCGCGTACCGCTGAGTTGCGCCTGCGGGTTTGGCGAACTGACGCTGGTGAAACTGCGGGTGGCCGAACTTGGCGGGTTGGTCGTGGAGGAAACGTTCACGGCCAACGGTGTGGAGCTGAAATTGGCGATGGGCGAAGCGCAGATCGACACCCTGCAAACGCAACTGGCCGATTTGAGTCGCGGGCGCATTCTGTTGCAGCGCTGAGCGCACCAACAACGCTCAACGCCCTTCCATCGATCCCGTGTATTTGCCCACATCTACTGTGCACCCGGCTGTGGATAACCTGAGCACATACCGCTGTAACCCTTCTGTCATGCGGCTTTGCGGGCATTGCTCACTTTTTGTCCAATACGCATTGAAAAAGACTAAATCCACGTAAAAACAATCAGTTAGCGTGGTTTATCGCCTTTAGAAGAAAGCCGCTCAGTGCTTATGCCCGAGCTTTGCGCTTGCGCACAAATACTGTGGAGCAATCTGTGGATAACCCGTTCATGGCTGGCGCGACCCCATATCCGGCATGGCTTGCAAAGGGTTGCTCGTTTTTTGACCAAATCGGCCTGCGCAAAACCGGAGCCTGATCTACTGCTTCGCCCTTATGTGGTGCTGCGTCGGGATCGAAATGTGGCGAAGCGGCGCGCCCGATGCCTTGGCCGGCAAGCATTTTCAATTTTCCTGACTCAATGGCCAGGAAATTGCTTTATCCACAGGCACAACTCCATCGACCCGAGCCTGTTATGCCCAACCCCGTGCCGATCCCCGACCAAACGCCTCGCCTGCAACTGCGCAGAATCAGCAAACGCTACCCGGGTTGCCTGGCCAACGATGCCATCGACCTGAGTATTGCGCCCGGCGAAATCCATGCGCTGCTCGGCGAAAACGGTGCGGGCAAAAGTACGCTGATGAAAATCATCTACGGCGTCACCCACGCTGATTCCGGCGAAGTGATCTGGCAAGGCCAGCACGTGACCATGCGCAACCCGGCTCAGGCTCGCGGTTTGGGAATAGGCATGGTGTTCCAGCACTTCTCGTTGTTCGAAACCCTCAGCGTGGCGCAAAACATTGCGCTGGCGATGGGCGCGGCCGCCGGTACACCGAAACAACTTGAGCCAAAAATTCGCGAAGTGTCCCGTCGCTACGGCATGGCATTGGAACCGGAGCGACTGGTCCACAGCCTGTCGATAGGCGAACGCCAGCGGGTGGAAATCATTCGGTGCCTGATGCAGGACATCCGCCTCCTGATTCTCGATGAACCGACCTCGGTGCTGACCCCGCAAGAGGCCGACGAATTGTTCGTCACCCTGCGCCGGCTCGCGGCCGAGGGCTGCAGCATCCTGTTTATCAGCCACAAGCTCGGTGAAGTGCGCGCGTTGTGCCACAGCGCCACGGTGCTGCGCGGCGGTCGTGTGGCCGGGCATTGCGTGCCGGCGCAGTGCTCGGATCAGCAACTGGCAAAGTTGATGGTCGGGGAAGCGGCCGATCTGATCACCGATTACCCGAAGGTCGTGGGCGGTGATGCATTTTTGAACGTGAGCGCATTGTCGTGGCACAACCCCGATCCGTTTGGCTGCTCGCTGAAGGACATCGACCTGCACGTACGCCGTGGCGAAATCGTCGGCATCGCCGGAGTGGCAGGCAATGGTCAGGATGAGCTGCTGGCGCTGCTCAGTGGCGAACAACGCCTGCACCGCAATGACGGTGCAACCCTGCGTTTTGACGGGCACGCGGTGGCTCACTTGCCGCCGGATGCCCGCCGAAAACTCGGCTTGGCCTTCGTCCCTGCCGAACGATTGGGGCACGGTGCGGTGCCGGAGTTGAGCCTGGCCGACAACGCCCTGCTCAGCGCCTTTCAACAAGGCCTGCTGCGCAACGGGCTGATTCGGCGGGCCAAGGTCAAAACGCTGGCCGAAGAAATCATCCGCCGCTTCGGCGTCAAGACACCCGATGCGCAAACGCCGGCCCGCAGTCTGTCCGGTGGCAACTTGCAGAAATTCATCCTCGGTCGGGAGATTCTTCAGCAACCGAAACTGCTGGTGGCCGCGCACCCGACCTGGGGCGTGGACGTCGGCGCCGCCGCGACCATTCACCGCGCGCTGATTGCCTTGCGCGATGCCGGCGCAGCGATCCTGGTGATCTCCGAAGACCTCGATGAACTGTTCCAGATCAGCGACCGCCTCGGCGCCTTGTGCAGCGGACGCTTGTCGCCGCTCAGGGCGACCGTCGACACCCGCCTGATCGACGTCGGCGGCTGGATGGCCGGCCAGTTCGACGCCCCTCAATCACTTGCCCCCGCAACGGTTTAACGGAGTTTCACATGCTGCTTTCCCTCGAACCCCGTGGCCAGCAATCGCGCCTGATGCTGTGGTGCTCGCCGTTACTGGCGGCGGCCCTGACATTGGGCTGCGGCTCGCTGCTGTTTATCGCGTTGGGCCATGACCCGTTGCTGACCTTGCACACCTTGCTGATCGCCCCGGTCAGCGACTTGTATGGCGTCTCCGAATTGTTGGTCAAGGCGCTGCCAATTCTGCTCTGCGCCTTGGGTCTGGCCGTGGCGTATCAGGCACGGATCTGGAACATTGGCGCCGAAGGCCAGTTGCTGCTGGGCGCGCTGGCCGGCAGTGCGTTGGCGGTGAACATCATCGGTCTGCAAAGTCGCTGGGCATTGGTGTTGATCCTGCTCGTCGGCACGCTGGCCGGCGCGGCGTGGGCCGGGCTGACGGCGTGGCTGCGCACGCGCTTCAATGCCAACGAAATCCTCACCAGCATCATGCTCAATTACATCGCCCTGAACCTGTTGTTGTTCTGCGTACACGGGCCACTGAAGGATCCGGCCGGGTTCAACTTTCCGGAGTCGGCGATGTTTGGCGATGCCAGCCGTTTGCCGTTGTTGATGGAGGACGGTCGAGTGCATGCCGGCGTTTATTTTGCCCTGCTCGCGTTGGTGGCGGTGTGGGTGTTGTTGCAGAAAAGCTTTGTCGGGTTCCAGATCAAAGTGCTCGGGCTGGACAAGCGTGCGGCGGGTTTTGTCGGGTTCCGCGAGAAACGGCTGATCTGGCTGGCGCTGTTGGTCAGCGGCGGATTGGCGGGGCTGGCCGGCGTGTGTGAAGTCACCGGGCCGATTGGTCAGTTGGTGCCGCAAGTCTCGCCCGGCTATGGCTACGCCGCGATCACCGTGGCATTTCTCGGGCGGCTCAATCCGGTCGGCATTCTGTTTTCCAGCCTGTTGATGGCATTGCTGTACATCGGTGGCGAGAACGCGCAGATGAGCATGAATCTGCCGCAAGCGATCACGCAATTGTTCCAGGGCATGATGCTGTTTTTCCTGCTGGCCAGTGACGTGCTGATTCTCTACCGACCGCGTTTGCATTTGCGCTGGACGCGTCGCGCATCAGCCACCGTCGTACAAGCAGGAGCGCTGTGATGGATATCGATCTGTTGAGCAATATTTTCTACGCCATGGTGCGCTGCGGCACGCCGTTGCTGTTGGTGGCGCTGGGTGAATTGATCTGTGAGAAGAGCGGCGTCCTCAACCTCGGCCAGGAAGGCATGATGCTGTTTGGCGCGGTGATCGGTTTTATCGTCGCGCTGAACAGCGGCAACCTGTGGCTTGGCGTGTTGCTGGCGATGCTCGCCGGGATGTTGCTGTCGTCGCTGTTTGCGTTGGTGGCGCTGGTGTTCAACGCCAATCAGGTGGCCACCGGGCTGGCACTGACGATCTTTGGTGTGGGCCTGTCAACTTTTGTCGGTGCGGCGTGGGTCGGTAAACCGCTGGCGGGTTTTGAACCGGTGGCGATCCCTTTACTCAGCGAGATCCCGCTGATCGGGCGGATGCTGTTTGCACAGGATCTGCTGGTGTATCTGTCGTTCGCGTTGTTTGCGCTGGTGGCGTGGGTGATTGTGAAAAGTCGTGTCGGGCTGATCATTCAGGCCGTCGGCGAAAACCCGGATGCGGCCAGTGCGATGGGCTTGCCGGTGTTGGGCGTACGGACGCTGGCGGTGCTGTTCGGCGGCGCGATGGCGGGTTTGGCCGGGGCGTATCTGTCGCTGGCCTACACGCCGATGTGGGCGGAGAACATGAGCGCCGGTCGCGGCTGGATTGCCCTGGCGCTGGTGGTGTTTGCCAGTTGGCGGGTGTGGCGATTGCTGCTGGGGGCGTATCTGTTCGGGCTCGCCAGCATCCTGCACCTGGTGGCGCAGGGGTTGGGGCTGGCGATCCCGTCGAGTCTGCTGGCGATGCTGCCGTATGTCGCGACGATTGTGGTGTTGGTGCTGCTGTCGCGGGATGCCGTGCGCACACGGTTGTATGCGCCGGTGTCGTTGGGGCAGCCTTGGCAGGGTGGGCATTAGGGGTTGTCTGCTCCGGCCCCTTCGCGGGCAAGCCTCGCTCCTACGGGTGTTATGCAAATCCTGTAGGAGCGTGGCTTGCCCGCGAAAGCGTCCGCACTGGCAACACCTGAGCCACGCCCCACGCCAATTCAAAGACCAGAAAAATCACCAACAGCGAACTGGCGCCATGGAGCAAAGCATAGAGCTGCCAAGTGGAGAACAGGAATCTGCCCACCGCGTCATACCGGCCATAAACCTGCTGCGGATCACGAATCCGCAGCACCGACCACACGCACACGATCGAGCCCAACAGGTTCGCCATCAACATGTGCATCGGCTCAAACGCCGGCAGTTCGCCGGGCAAATCCAAAGCCTGACTCAAACCCGCCAACAACCCATGCAACGCAGTAAAACTCCACGGCGTGACAAACGCCGCCGTCACGATCAAGTCATACCAGGCGCTGCCCCGCACCACGCGGCGATATTGCGTTGAAGTCCACATCGGCACTGCTCCATAAATTCAGGGAGCAACAAGCCTAAAGCCTGGAGTATGCTCCAGGGTCAAGCCCTCTCGAGACATCAACATGCGCATCGGTGAATTAGCCCAGGCCAGCGCCGTCAGCCGCGACACGCTGCGCTTCTACGAGCAGCGCGGATTGATCGCGGCGCAACGTAGCGCCAACGGTTATCGCGAATATCCGGATGACATGGTGCAACTGGTGCTCTACATCAAGACCGCTCAACGGCTGGGCTTTACCCTCGGCGAGATCGGCAACAGCGTCGCCGCGTTGTGGCGGTCGCCCGATCCGGACAGCGCCGTCACGCAATTGCTGCAAGACAAACTCAAACTGATCGAAACCCGAATGGACGAACTCGGCGCGTTGCGCAACGAGCTGCAACAACGGCTCGGGCAACGTTGTCCATTAAATCCGTGATCCTCATTCATCAAGGAAGCCACACATGTCCACGGCAAAAACCGCACTCATCATCGGCGCCTCCCGGGGCCTGGGCCTCGGTCTGGTGAAAACCCTGCTGGCCGACGGCTGGCAAGTCACCGCCACCGTGCGCAACCCGCAGAACGCCGACGCCTTGCAGGCGCTGGGCAAGGTGCGGATCGAAAAACTCGACATGGATGATCAGCAGGCCGTCATTGCCCTGAGTCAGCAGCTCAAGGGCGAAGTGTTTGATCTGTTGTTCGTGAATGCCGGCGTAAAAGGCCCTGACGTGCAGACGCCGGGCGGTGCGACGCTGGCGGAAGTGGGTCAGTTGTTCTTCACCAATGCGGTGGCGCCGATCAACCTGGCTCAGCGGTTTGCCGGGCAGATTCGCCCGGACAGCGGCGTGCTGGCGTTCATGAGTTCGGTGCTCGGCAGCGTGACCATGCCGGACGCGCCGGAACTGGCGTTGTACAAGGCGAGCAAGGCTGCATTGAACTCGATGACCAACAGCTTTGTGACGCAATTGGGCGATCAGAAACTGACGGTGCTGTCGCTGCATCCGGGCTGGGTGAAAACCGACATGGGCGGTGAAGGCGCCGATATCGACGTGGAAACCAGTGTGCGCGGGTTGGTGGATCAGGTGAATGCTTACACCGGCAAGGGCGGGCACCACTTCGTGAACTACAGGGGTGAAAACATTCCCTGGTAAACGCCGTCAATCCACTGTGGGAGCGAGCCTGCTCGCGATGGAGTGTCAGTCTACGCCGATGCAGCTGACCCACCATCGCGAGCAGGCTCGCTCCCACAGGTGCGCGTTCCACACGAGGTTCAGTCGTCTGGCCGGACTTGCCTGCAACTGGGTTTTGTTTGACACTGCGCACCTCGTCCCCGCGGCGACCCTGGATCAGCAGACAGGGTAATCACTGAGCTGGCTAACCTGAACCCAACTTTCAGAGGAGCCGGCCAACATGCCTGCGACCCGTACCTGGTTAAAAAACCCCCTCGCGATCTTCACTGCCAATGGCCTCGATGCCCGTGGCGGCCTGGTTGTGCAAGACGGCTTGATCGTCGAAGTGCTCGCCGCCGGCCAGCAACCGTCCGCCCCCTGTGGACAAGTATTCGATGCTCGCGAGCATGTGATCCTGCCGGGGCTGATCAACACCCATCACCACTTCTATCAAACCCTGACCCGCGCCTGGGCGCCGGTGGTCAATCAACCGTTGTTCCCTTGGCTGAAAACCCTGTACCCGGTCTGGGCACGCCTCACCCCTGAAAAACTCGCCCTTGCCACGAAAGTCGCGCTGGCCGAGTTGCTGCTGTCCGGGTGCACCACCGCCGCCGATCACCATTATCTGTTCCCGAAAGGCCTGGAAAACGCCATCGACGTGCAAGTCGAAAGCGTCCGCGACCTTGGCATGCGCGCCATGCTGACGCGCGGTTCCATGAGCCTGGGCGAGAAGGACGGCGGCCTGCCCCCGCAGCAGACCGTACAGGAAGGTGAAGTGATCCTCGATGACAGTCAGCGCCTGATCGCCGAGTACCACGAGCGTGGTGATGGCGCGCAAATCCAGATCGCCCTGGCGCCGTGCTCACCGTTTTCGGTGACCCCGGAGATCATGTCTGCCAGCGCCGAACTGGCAAACAAACTCGACGTGCGCCTGCACACGCACCTGGCGGAAACCCTCGACGAAGAAGACTTCTGCCTGCAACGCTTCGGCCTGCGCACCGTGGATTATCTGGACAGCGTCGGCTGGCTCGGCCCGCGCACGTGGCTGGCGCATGGCATCCACTTCAACCCGGATGAAATCGCCCGCCTCGGCGCGGCCGGCACTGGCATTTGCCATTGCCCGAGCTCGAACATGCGCCTCGCGTCCGGCATCTGCCCGACGCTGGAGCTGACCGCCGCCGGCGCGTTGCTGGGCCTCGGCGTGGATGGCTCGGCGTCCAACGATGCGTCGAACATGATGCTCGAAACCCGTCAGGCGCTGTACATCCAGCGGCTGCGTTATGGCGCCGAGAAGATCACGCCGGAATTGGTATTGGGGTGGGCGACCAAGGGTTCGGCGAGTTTGCTCGGGCGCACCGATATCGGTGAACTGGCGGTGGGCAAGCAGGCGGATCTGGCGTTGTTCAAGCTGGATGAGCTGCGGTTTTCCGGTAGCCATGACCCGGTTTCGGCATTGCTGTTATGTGGTGCGGATCGGGCGGATCGGGTGATGGTGGGAGGCAAGTGGCGAGTGGTCGACGGGCAGGTTGAGGGGCTGGATCTCAAAGGCTTGATCGCCGATCACAGCCAGGCGGCTCGGCAGTTGGTCGCTGGCGTCTGATCGGACGCCTTCGCCGGCAAGCCGGCTCCTACAGGTTATGCGCGATAACTGTAGGAGCCGGCTTGCCGGCGATGCTTTTTAAAGCCCCAATGGCGATGTTGACCACCGACTGACTGCGGGCGTTTCGTGACACCTCAGCGCACCAGTGAATGGCAGCCGGTTTGGCCTGTGCACTTTATTGGCCTTGTGGGCCTCTTCGCGGGCAAGCCTCGCTCCTACAAAAGCAACGCCGACCTGTAGGAGCGAGGCTTGCCCGCGAAGGCCGCTACACGGTTTCGGATATTTGTTGTCCTGTTGGTCAGTAATTTGCATTACCCCCTCCAACCTCAAAACAAAATGGAGTGGGAATTCATGCATAAACGTCCGTTGAAGAAGCTGCTGTGCGCCGTCGCTGCAACCCTCGGTCTGAGCGCCAGCCTGACCGTCAGCGCCGCTGACCCGCTGAAAGTCGGCTTCGTCTACATCGGCCCGATCGGTGATCACGGCTGGACGTATCAGCATGAACAGGGACGCAAGGCGCTGGCCGAAAAATTCGGCTCGCAGATCACCACCCAGTACGTGGAAAACGTCGCCGAAGGCGCCGACGCCGAGCGGGTGATCCGCAACATGGCCAAGGACAACTACGACCTGATCTTCACCACCTCCTTCGGCTACATGAACCCGACCCTGAAAGTCGCGAAACAGTTTCCCAAGGTGACCTTCGAACACGCCACCGGCTACAAGCAGGACAAGAACCTCGGCACCTACCTGGCGCGCACCTATGAAGGTCGCTACGTCGGTGGCTTCCTCGCGGCGAAAATGACCAAGACCAAAAAGATCGGCTACGTCGCCTCGTTCCCGATTCCGGAAGTGATCCGCGACATCAACGCCATTCAACTGGCCCTGAACAAATACAACCCCGGTACCGAGATCAAAGTGGTGTGGGTCAATTCCTGGTTCGACCCGGGCAAGGAAGCCGACGCCGCCAACGCGTTGATCGATCAAGGCGTGGATGTGGTGTTCCAGCACACCGACAGCCCGGCGCCGATCCAGGCCGCCGAGCGTCGCGGGGTGTATGCCGTGGGCTACGCTTCGGACATGGCGCACTTCGGGCCGAAAGCGGTGCTGACCTCGATCGTCAACGACTGGGCTCCGCACTACATTCAGGCGACCCAAAGCGTGATCGACCATGTGTGGAAGTCGCAGGATTACTGGGGCGGCTTGAAGGAAGGCACGGTTGAACTGCCGATCAGCGACCTGGTGCCGGCGCCGGTGAAAGCCGAGGCCGAACAGATCATCGCGGACATCAAGAGCGGTGCGTTGCATCCGTTTACCGGGCCGATCAAGGATCAGGCGGGCGTGGAGAAAATTGCGGCGGGCGCGACGGCGAGCAACGCGGAACTGGCCTCGATGAATTACTACGTTGAAGGCATGAAGGCCGAGATACCGAAGTAACCCTCAAGCCCAACACACCCCCCTGTAGGAGCCGGCTTGCCGGCGATGAGGCCATAAAATTCAACATCAATGTTGAACAGGACGCCGCCATCGCTGGCAAGCCAGCTCCTACAAAAGCTCATTCCATCTCAGGAACGCAGTATGAACAGCCTCCCCATCATCGACATCGCCCCGCTCTACAGCGATGACCAGACCGCCTGGCAATCCGTCGCCACACACATCGACCGCGCCTGCCGCGAGTGGGGCTTTTTCTACATCAAGGGTCACCCGATCAGTGCCGCACGCATCGACGCCGTGCTTGATCACGCCCGACGCTTCTTCGCCCTGCCCGCCGCCGAAAAGCTCAGCATCGACATCACCCAGACCCGACACCATCGCGGCTACGGCGCCATCGCCACCGAACAGCTCGACCCGAACAAGCCCAGCGACCTGAAAGAAACCTTCGACATGGGCCTGCACCTGCCGGCCGATCACCCGCAAGTGCTGGCAGAAAAACCGCTGCGCGGCCCCAACCGTCATCCCTCGATGCCCGGTTGGGAAGCGCTGATGGAGCAGCATTACGTCGACATGCAGGCGCTGGCTCAAACCCTGTTGCGCGCAATGACGATGGCGCTGAACATCGAGCGCGACTTCTTTGACACGCGCTTCCATGAACCGGTCAGCGTGCTGCGGATGATCCACTACCCGCCGCGTCATACCGCCAGCTCCGCAGATCAGCAAGGCGCCGGCGCCCACACCGATTACGGCTGCATCACCCTGCTGTATCAGGACGCGGCCGGTGGCCTGCAAGTGCGTAACGTGCAAGGCGACTGGATCGACGCGCCGCCCATCGAAGGCACTTTCGTGGTCAACCTCGGCGACATGATGGCGCGCTGGAGCAACGACCGTTATCTGTCGACGCCGCACCGGGTGATCAGCCCGTTGGGTGTGGACCGTTACTCGATGCCGTTCTTCGCCGAGCCGCACCCCGACACGCGCATCGAATGCCTGCCCGGTTGTCAGGATGCCCTTCACCCGGCGAAATACCCGGCCACCACCTGCGCCGAATTCCTGCTCTCGCGCTTCGCCGACACCTATGCTTATCGGCGAGAGCAAGAGGCGGGGTAATGAACCTCTTGGTCAGGTTTTACCAATTGTTGCAGTCAGCACCTGTAGAATGCCGCCATTGCACCTGATGAGATTTCTACAATGTACGATTGGCTGAACGCCCTGCCCAAGGCAGAACTGCACTTGCACCTGGAGGGTTCGCTGGAGCCCGAGTTGCTGTTCGCCCTGGCCGAACGCAACAAGATCGCCCTGCCGTGGAGCGATGTCGAAACCCTGCGCAAGGCGTACGCCTTCAACAACCTGCAAGAGTTTCTCGACCTGTATTACCAGGGCGCCGACGTGCTGCGCACTTCGCAGGATTTCTACGACCTGACCTGGGCCTACCTGTTGCGTTGCAAGGCGCAGAACGTGATTCACACCGAACCGTTCTTCGACCCGCAGACCCACACCGACCGTGGCATCCCGTTCGAAGTGGTGCTCAACGGCATCGCCGCCGCACTGAAGGATGGCGAGCAGCAACTGGGCATCACCAGCGGTTTGATCCTGAGCTTCCTGCGTCACTTGAGCGAAGAACAAGCACAGAAAACCCTCGATCAGGCGCTGCCGTTCCGCGATGCGTTTGTGGCCGTCGGCCTGGACAGTTCGGAAATGGGTCACCCGCCGAGCAAGTTCCAGCGCGTGTTTGATCGCGCCCGTCACGAAGGCTTCCTGACCGTCGCCCACGCCGGTGAAGAAGGCCCGCCCGAGTACATCTGGGAAGCCCTCGACTTGCTGAAAATCCAGCGCATCGACCATGGCGTACGCGCCATCGAAGACGAGCGCCTGATGCAGCGGATCATCGACGAGCAGATCCCGTTGACCGTGTGCCCGTTGTCGAACACCAAGCTCTGCGTGTTCGATCACATGTCCCAGCACAACATTCTCGACATGCTTGAGCGCGGCGTGAAAGTCACGGTGAACTCGGACGACCCGGCGTACTTCGGCGGGTATGTGACCGAGAACTTCCATGCGCTGTACACCGATCTGGGCATGACCCAGGATCAGGCCAAACGCCTGGCGCAAAACAGCCTGGATGCGCGGTTGGTCAAACCCTAAGCCACACCGAAAAACCCTGTGGGAGCTGGCTTGCCAGCGATGACGGACTCACATTCAGCATTGATGTTGAATGTGAAGGCCTCATCGCTGGCAAGCCAGCTCCTACAGGGTCCACGTTTCGTCGACTACAACGCCATTTCCAGCTCGGTTTCCTTGGCGAAGCGATGGATTTCACGCTGCCCCGTCGCAGTAACGTGCAAGGCTCGCGAATCGTTCGGCAAACTCAGCCAGCCGGACTGCATGAACAATTGCAGCAACGCCGCGCCGAGTGAACCGCCCATGTGCGGACGTCTTTCGCTCCAGTCGGGGCAAGCGCAAGCGGCTCGACGGGTGCTGTGCGCCAGCGCCTGGACGTACACACCGCGCTTGGCCAATTGCGTGGCGCCCTTGTGGGTGATCGACACCCGCTGCTCGAACTGTTCGATCCAGCCCGTATCCAGCAAACGCTGGTAAAGATCGGCGGCCAAAGTGCCCCCCAAATGATCGTCGCAGAGTCGTGCGCGCAACAGCGACGAAGGTGCCGCCTGAGGTTTGGAGAGAGGTGCGGCGCGTTTGAAAACGTCCGGCATGCCCCGGGGCGTGCTGGCAATCGTCGCACTGGCCAGTGCTTCTATCGCAGCGCCGACTTCGGGCGCGGCCAGGCGAAAAAACCGCTTGCGGCCACGGGTTTCGACTTTCAACAGACCTCCGGCGGACAAACGCCCCAGGTGTGCACTGGCCGAAGACGGTGACAGGCCGGCCAGCAAGGCCAACTCTTCGGTTTGTCGCGCTGAGCCGTCCATCAAGGCCCACATCATTGCGCTGCGCTTTGGGTCAGCCAGCAACGTGGCGATCTGGCTGATGCAAGGTGCATGTTCCATGTATTCACTCCCTGTTGAATCGTTTCGTCTACTGCTCAGAGACATCTTGACCAGTAATGTGTCGTCGGCCAAGACGCGGAAACCGCGACAACCCGGGCAAAGCCACCCACTCACACAAGCCATTGCCTTGAGGGTTTTGCAAAGGCTCGGCGATCGACTGCGGGCCTGGCCGACTCGAACGCGGACTCGCCAAGGCGAGATCGACCGTGCGTACCTGAGGCGAGCGCTAGTATATGCGTGTTAACCGTCGGTTCCTGCCCTCTGAAAACCCTTGGTGGTGATAGTTCCTGAGTGAAATTTCGCTTTTTACCTGCGACTAATGATCGGTGACCGCCAATACCGGAAATTGACTACTTAAACCGGCGCATCGGCTGGCGAGCATTTCCCGCAAAAGGTTCACCGGCTTACTCAATTGTGCGCGATGGGCGCACAGCAAATTCAGCGGTGCGCGCTCACAGATCAGCTCCGGCATCAGCACTTTCAAGCGACCGGCCAACACATCGGCGGCAACATCCAGCCAGGATTTGTAGGCGATCCCGGCGCCCGCCACGGCCCACAGGCGCACCACATCGGCGTCGTCACTGAAACGGTCACCGCTGACGGTCAGGCTGACTTCGCGTTTGCCATCGTGAAAACTCCAGTGATCGTGAACCCGGCTGCCAAGCATGAACAGCAGGCAATTGTGCTGCGCCAGTTGCTCCAGTTGCCGCGGCTCGCCGTGTCGGGCCAGATAGCTCGGCGCGGCACACAGCACGCGGCGGTTGTTCGGTGCGATGGGCAGCGCCACCAGGCTTGAGTCTTCCGGCTCGCCGTAGCGCAGAGCGATGTCCACCGGCTGGCGGAACAGGTCGGCGATGCGGTCGCCCAGCAGCAGGCGCACCGTGAGCTTCGGATGCTCGCGCTGGAACTCGTCCAGCCACGGCAGCAACAGGTTGCGACCGAAATCCGACGGTGCCGACAGCTGCAACACTCCGCTGACCTGGTCCTGACCGCTGGCCAGCAAGCGGCGACCCTCATCGAGGTTGCTCAGGGCCGCCCGGGCGTATTCGAGAAACCCCTCGCCCTCGGCGGTCAGGCGCAGGCTGCGGGTGGAGCGGGCGAGCAACCGCGCACCGAGTTGCTGTTCGATGCGCTTCAACGCCGCACTGGCCACCGCCGCCGACATGTCCATCCCCCGCGCCGCCGCCGACAGACTGCCCAGGTCCGCCGCCCGGACAAACAACTGCAAGTCATCGAAACGCAGCATTTCCAGCCTCGATTATCAAAAAAATATTGAAAGAGACTGCTCTTTTAGCGGGTTTTATCTTGCAGAGAAATAGCCAATCATCTGCCCCATCGAAATCACCCCGTTATCGGAGTCGAACATGTCCCAGCCGTTTACCGCCATTGCCACCCTGATCGCCAAAACCGGTCAGCAAGACGCCCTCGAACAGCACCTGCGTGCACTGCTGGAACCGACCCGCGCCGAAGCCGGTTGCAGTCAATACGACCTGCATCAGGACCTGGCCAATCCGCAGGCCTTCTACATGATCGAGCAGTGGAGCAGCGACGAAGCGCTGCAAGCCCATGACGCCAGTGCACACATCCAGCATTTTCGTGCCACGGCCGGCGACCTGATCGAGCACTTCGATCTCAAACGCCTGCGCGTCGTGGCCTGATTCTCTTAAATACTTTTGCGGAGCCCCTCATGAAAGCCATTGCCTACTACGCCTCGTTGCCGATCAGCGACGCCAACTCCCTGCAAGACATCGAACTGCCAGAGCCGGTTGCCGGCCCGCGCGACCTGTTGGTGGAAGTCAAAGCCATCTCGGTCAACCCGGTGGACACCAAAGTCCGCCAGAACGTGCAGCCTGAAGGTGGCGCGGCCAAAGTGCTGGGCTGGGACGTGGCCGGTGTGGTCAAGTCGGTCGGCAGTGAAGTGACGTTGTTCAAGGCCGGCGACAAGGTGTTCTACGCCGGCTCCATCGCCCGCGCCGGCGGGAATAGCGAGCTGCACGTGGTGGACGAGCGGATCGTCGGCCACATGCCGAAAACCCTCGGTTTCGCCGAAGCCGCCGCGCTGCCGTTGACCGCGATCACCGCGTGGGAGTTGTTGTTCGAACGCCTGCAAGTGCGCGAAGGCAACACCGATGAAGGCCAGAGTTTGCTGATCGTCGGTGCGGCCGGCGGTGTCGGTTCAATCCTTACGCAACTGGCCAGCCAGCTCACCGGGCTGAAGGTCATCGGCACCGCGTCCCGTGCACAAACCCAAAGTTGGGTGCGTGAGCTGGGCGCCGATCTGGTGATCGATCACAGCCAACCGCTGAGCGAAGAGCTCAAACGTGCAGGCGTGAACTCGGTGACCCACGTCGCCAGCCTGACCCAGACCGATCAGCATCTGGATCAATTGGTCGAGGCGTTGGCGCCGCAGGGCAAACTGGCGCTGATCGATGACCCGAAGGCGCTGGACGTGACCAAGCTCAAGCGCAAGAGCCTGTCGCTGCATTGGGAGTTCATGTACACCCGCTCGCTGTTCGAAACCGCGGACATGATCGAGCAACACAAACTGCTCAACCGCGTGGCAGCGCTGATCGATGCCGGGACGTTGAAAACCACGGTGGGCGAGCACTTCGGAACGATCAACGCGGCGAATTTGCGACGTGCGCATGAGCTGCTGGAGAGCGGCAAATCCAAGGGCAAGATTGTCCTCGAAGGCTTCTGAAACAGATTGATACAAGTGTCGTCCGAATGGACGACACCGTCAGTCCGAAGGTTGACCGCTGTCATCATTGTGGTCGTATTCGGGTCTACAATCGTGTCCTCTGCGATGCAATCTTTTAACCGAGGAGGTCAGCAATGAAGATCCTGATAAAAGAATTGGCAAAATCCCAGTGGCAGGTCCGCCTGGACCAACACGCGGTGACGTTCCGTAGCGAAGCCGAAGCGCGCGAGTTCACCCGAACCCTCGAAGCACGATTGCACGCCCCTCATCAGATTCCCGTCCAGCAGCAACGCGCTGCCGGCTGAGACCTTCCTCACACCTGGGCTTTCACCAATGCCCGGGCATTTTGCAGACGCCGGGTGAGCATCGCTATGCTCACCACCAGAACTCCGCACAGGCTGATGACCATGGCCATCGGCATGGCGCTGCCGTCGTACAAAATACCCACGAGCGACGCGGCTCCGGCGGCGACGCTGAATTGCAGGCAACCGAGCATTGCCGACGCACTGCCGGCGCGCGCGCCCTGCCCGTTCATGGCGCAAGCCGAGGCGTTGGGCAGGATGCAACCGAGGCTGGCGATGCAGATAAACAGCGGAATCAGCAGCGGCCACAATTGCTCGGTGTGCAGCGAACTGACCGCGAGCAGCGTCAGGCCCGCCGCGAGGTAGATCCATACGGTGCGCGCCAGCAGGAACGCCGGGCCACGCTTGGCCAGCAACCGTGCGTTGACCTGCGCCACCAGAATGAACCCCGCCGCATTGGTGCCGAACAACCAGCCGAAGTGCTCGGCCGGCACGCCGTAGAGTTTGATGAAGACGAACGGCGAACCGGCGATGTAGGCAAACATCCCGGCGATGGCGATGCCACCGGTCAGGGCGTGACCGAGGTACACCGGGTCCGACAACAGACGACCGTACTGACGCAACGCGCCCGACAATGGCTGGCGTGGCATATTCGCCGGCATGCTTTCCGGCAAGCCGAGCGCCACGGCCAGCCCGGCCAATGCACTGAAACCGGTCAGCACCAGGAAGATCGACTGCCAGCCCGTGGTGTTGACCAGCAACCCGCCGAGCATCGGCGCGAGAATCGGTGCCAGGCCCATGACCAGCATCAGTTGTGAAAAGACTTTCGCCGACCCTACCGCATCGCATTTGTCACTGACGATCGCCCTTGAAATCACCATCCCCGCACAACCGCCCAGCGCCTGGACGAACCGCGCGCCGAGCAGCCATTCCAGGTTCGGCGCATAGGCGCACGCCAGGGAAGCGACGGTGAACAGACCGACACCCGTCAGCAACGGAATACGCCGACCAAAACGATCCGCCACCGGGCCGTACATCAGCTGACCGATGGATAAACCGAGGAAATACGCCGCCAGCGTCAGTTGAACGTGCTGCTCATCGGTGCCGAACGCCAGCGCCATGGCCGGAAACGCCGGCAGATAGAAATCGATTGCCAGCGGGCCAAAAGCGCTAAGTGCGCCAAGAATCAAAATGGTACGGAAGTTCATCGGGTATCCAGTGGGACGGAGGTCGGCGGGCACACAGTCTAGCCGCGCATCGACGCCTTGAACATTCCGATAGCTCGCTAACTATTAAAAACCCCAGAAAAAACACCGGCCCTTGTAGGAGCAGAGCTTGCTCCGGGCGGCGTTCCGACGAAGGCGGTGGGTCAGCCACGTCAATGCCGTCTGACAAACCGCATTCGCGAGCAAGCTTCGCTCCTACAGTGGTTTTGCGTTTGGCCTTAAGCGACTTTCACTTCGTAGCCTTCCTCGCTGATCGCGGCGATCACTTGATCCGCGGTCAACGCACTTTCGACGCCGACTTCCTTTGCCGCCAGATCGACCCGCACGCTGGCCGCAGGATCCTTGGCTTGCAGCGCTTGAGTGATGGCTTTGACGCAGTGACCGCAGGACATGCCTTGAACGTTGAACACTTGCATGGAATGACTCCTTTAGTGAGATTGCGAACAGTCTCGAGCTTGCCACCATGGCAAGGTCAAGTTCTGAAGTGAGCTGCCGGGCTGGCAATCGGCGTCGCGCTCGGCCAAGCTGCGTGCATCTATGACTCGATCTCAGGAGATTCAGCCATGCGCTGGTCAGCTCTCAGCCTGTTTGGCTTCCTCAGCCTTTTCGCCGCCGTGCCCTCGGTCAATGCTGCCGGGGAGGATTACGGCGTATTGATCATTTCCCGCGAGCGCCTGGAAGTGTCGACCAACTGCGAAATCGGCGTGTACATCCAGGATCAACTGTCGGCGCGGCTGTTTCAGGAACAAAGCACCTCCTTCAACCTGCCGCCAGGCAACGTTTCGCTGCGCCTGAAATTGCTGCCGGGCCAGGCGCCGGGTTGCAATCCAGGCATGCTGGCGCCGGGCTCGCAGAACATCAGCCTCAAGGCCGGGGATGTGTTGAAGTTCCGGATTGCGATGACGCAGGAAGGCATGTACCTCAAGCCGACAGCCCTCGACTACTGATCCACCACGATTTTGTAGGAGCGAGGCTTGCCCGCGAAGGCGTCGTATCAGTCGACAAGGATGTGTCTGAAATACCGCC
>NZ_JAGYFX010000096.1:0-22749 GCF_019946615.1 Pseudomonas sp. BF-R-01 | reverse complement strand
CGAGGCTTGCCCGCGAAGCTTTTGGCGTCAGTGATGACGCCTTCGCGGGCAAGCCTCGCTCCTACAGTGGGTTTTGGGTGATCTGGAGGGTGGGTTTACAACCCCACCACATCCTCAGCCTGCAAACCCTTCTCCCCCGTCACAACGCCGTACTCGACCTGCTGGCCTTCAGTCAGCGAACGATGCCCCTCACCGCGAATCGCGCGGTAGTGCACGAACACGTCCACCCCGTCCTCGCGCTGGATGAAACCATAGCCCTTGGCGTCGTTGAACCACTTCACGTTGCCGGTTTCGCGTGTTGCCATTTGTTCATACTCCCTTTTTATTATTGATCGGGCTTTTCGCAGGAAAGCCTCGGGAACGTCAGCCTGCGCATACCGGTCCCATGAGGGTGACGGCGACAGTGCGCCGAGTATATGTCAGACATTTAATCTCTCAATAGCACTTTGATTGCCGCTTTTTTGCCGATTTTCAGTGAATCCGGCACACTATCGACCGCCCGAGCAAACGCTCGGTTTATTCCACTCACGCAGAAGCCGTATGACCCGTTCCCCGTTCCGCCGTCTTGTGTTTGGCACCCTGCGCCGACTGCTCTATCTCTGGGTTCGCTCGGAGACGATCAATCAGTCGTCGTTCACCCTCAACCTCGACCGCAGCCGTCCGGTGTTCTACGTCCTGCAAAACCCTTCGCTGACCGACCTCGCCGTGGTCGACACCGAATGCAGCAAGGCCGGCCTGCCGCGCCCGGTGCTGCCGGTGTCTGTCGGCAATCTGCTGGAACCTGCCGCGTTCTTTTACCTGACACCGGAGCCCGACTGGCTCGGTCGCCAGGACAAACGCGGCGCGCCACCGACCCTGACCCGACTGGTCAGCGCCCTGAGCCAGAACGCTGCCGAAGACGCGCAGATCATTCCGGTCAGCGTGTTCTGGGGCCAGTCGCCGGACAGCGAATCGAGTCCATGGAAACTGCTGTTCGCCGATAGCTGGGCAGTTACCGGGCGCCTGCGCCGCTTGCTGAGCATCATCGTGCTGGGGCGCAAGACCCGCGTGCAATTCTCCGCGCCGATTCACCTGCGCGAACTGATCGAGCACAACAAGGGCCACGAGCGCACCGTGCGCATGGCCCAACGGATTCTGCGGGTGCACTTCCGCAACCTCAAAGCCGCGGTGATCGGCCCGGACATTTCCCACCGTCGCAACCTGGTCAAAGGCCTGCTCAACCAGCCGCTGGTCAAGCAAGCGATCCTCGACGAAGCCGAACGCGAGAATATCTCCCCGGAGAAAGCCAAGGCCCAGGCCCTGCGCTACGGCAACGAGATCGCCTCGGACTACACCTACACCGCGATCCGCTTCATGGAAGTGGTGCTGAGCTGGTTCTGGAACAAGATCTACGACGGCATCAAGGTCAACAACATCGAAGGCGTGCAGAAAGTCGCCCCGGGTTACGAAGTGATCTATGTGCCGTGCCACCGTAGCCATATCGACTACCTGCTGCTGTCCTATCTGCTGTTTCGCAACGGCCTGACCCCGCCGCACATCGCCGCCGGGATCAACCTCAACATGCCGGGGATCGGCGGCCTGCTGCGTCGCGGCGGTGCGTTCTTCATGCGCCGTACCTTCAAGGGCAACCCGCTGTACACCTCGGTGTTCAACGAATACCTGCACACCCTGTTTACCAAAGGTTTTCCGGTCGAGTATTTCGTCGAGGGCGGCCGCTCGCGCACCGGGCGCATGTTGCAACCGAAAACCGGGATGCTGGCGATCACCTTGCGCAGCTTCCTGCGCTCCTCGCGCATGCCGATCGTGTTCGTGCCGGTGTACATCGGCTACGAGCGCGTACTGGAAGGCCGGACTTACCTCGGCGAACTGCGTGGTGCGAGCAAGAAAAAAGAATCGATCTTCGACATCTTCAAAGTCATCGGCGCCCTTAAGCAGCGTTTCGGCCAGGTGGCGGTGAACTTCGGCGAGCCGATCAAACTGGCGGAATTCCTCGACAGCGAACAGCCAGACTGGCGTCAACAGGAACTCGGCCCGCAGTTCAAACCGGCCTGGCTCAACGAAACCACCAACCGCCTCGGCGAGAAAGTGGCGCAGCACCTGAACGAAGCGGCAGCGATCAACCCGGTCAACCTCGTGGCGTTGGCATTGCTGTCCACCAGTCGCTTGGCACTGGACGATCGTGCCATGGCGCGGGTGCTGGATCTGTATCTGGCGCTGCTGCGCAAGGTTCCGTACTCGCCGCACACTACGCTGCCGGAAGGTGACGGCCGCGCGTTGATCGAGCATGTGAAGGACATGGACCTGCTGTCCGAGCAAAGCGATGCGCTGGGCAAAATCCTCTATCTGGACGAGCAAAACGCCGTCCTGATGACTTACTACCGCAACAACGTGCTGCACATTTTCGCGCTGCCGGCGTTGCTCGCGAGCTTCTTCCAGAGTGCGTCGCGCATGAGCCGCGAGCAGATCCTGCGCTACACCCGCGCACTGTATCCGTACCTGCAATCGGAGCTGTTCATTCGCTGGTCGCTGGACGAACTGGATGCTGTGATCGATCAATGGCTCGAAGCGTTCGTCGAGCAAGGCCTGCTGCGTTTCGAGAACGACGTTTACCTGCGTCCGGCACCAAGCTCGCGGCATTTCGTGTTGTTGACGCTGCTGTCGAAGAGCATCGCCCAGACCTTGCAGCGCTTCTACATGACGGTTTCCCTGCTGCTCAACAGCGGCCAGAACAGCATCAGCGCCGAAGAACTGGAAGACCTCTGCACGGTCATGGCCCAGCGCCTGTCGATCCTGCATGGCTTAAACGCGCCGGAATTTTTCGACAAGAGCCTGTTCCGCCACTTCATCCAGACGATGCTCGACCTCGACGTGCTCAAGCGTGACGAGGCCGGCAAGCTGAGCTATCACGAACTGCTCGGCGAACTGGCCGAAGGTGCGGCGAAACGGGTGTTGTCGGCGGAGATCCGCTTGTCGATCCGTCAGGTGGCGTTGCATCGCAGTGAAGATGCGGCGGATCTGGTCGCCACGCTGCCCGAGACATAACGCAAAACCCTGTGGGAGCGGGCTTGCTCGCGAATGCGGTGTGTCATTCAGCAATGATGTGACTGATACACCGCATTCGCGAGCAAGCCCGCTCCCACATTGATACGGAGATAACCGATGAAAAAACTCTCTCTATTGGCCATGACCGCTTTGCTGGGGGCCTGTCAATCAATGCAACCCGCCGCCAAAACCAGCCTCGATGGCGAAGTCTTCTACCTGCAACGCATCGCCCTGCCGCCGGCTGCCACCCTGAGCGTCAGCTTGCAGGACGTATCGCTGGCCGACGCTCCTGCCGTGGTGCTCGACGAGCAGAAAGGCCCGGTCAAAGGCCAGGTGCCACTGCCGTTCCATCTGAGTTACGATCCGGCCGAGGTCAAACCCGGCCATCGTTATTCCGTCAGCGCGCGGATCGAAGTGAATGGCCAACTGATGTTCATCACCACCGAACATCACGCCGTACAACTGAATGGCAGCGACCCGCAGCCACTGAAAATTCGCGTCGACGCCGTCCGTTAATTCTTTTTTTGCTCATTTTTTTCCGAACAAGGAAGCCGCCATGTTCCGCCCTACCCTTCGCTTTGCCGGCCTGTGTGCAGGTTTGATGATTTCCGCCAGTGCCATGGCGCTGTCGCTCAGTGACTTGTCGCAAAAGGACGCTACCGGCGGCCTCAAGGATGCCCTGACCCAAGGCGCGCAACTGGCCGTGAAACAACTCGGTACGCCGGGCGGCTTCAGTAACAACCCGGACGTGAAGATCGAACTGCCGGGCAAACTGGGCAAGGTCGCCAGCAAAATGAAACAGTTCGGCATGGGTGATCAGGTCGATCAGCTGGAAACCAGCATGAACAAAGCGGCGGAAACGGCCGTGGTCCAGGCTCAGCCGATCCTCGTGGATGCCGTGAAGAAGATGACGGTCGACGATGCCAAGGGCATTCTCAGCGGCGGTAATGACTCCGCCACGCAATACCTGAACAAAACCAGCCGCGAACAGATCCGCGCCAAGTTCCTGCCGATCGTCAAACAAGCCACCGACCAGGTTGGCCTGGCCAAGCAGTACAACTCGTTCGCCGGACAAGCCGCGACCATGGGTGTGGTGGATGCGAAAAGCGCCAACATCGAAAGCTACGTGACCGAGCAGGCCCTGAACGGTTTGTTCGAGATGATCGGCAAACAGGAAGAAACCATTCGCCAGAACCCTGCGGCGGCGGCGACCAGTTTGGCGAAGAAGGTGTTTGGTTCGCTCTAAGCCTTAGTACAAGGCTCTGTGGGAGCAGGCATGCTCCCACACTGATTCAGGCCGATACAGGCCGTAGGAAAAACACCCACTCCCGCCCCACCTTCCTCTTCTCAAACACCTTCAAATCCGCCAGCCCGTTCAAGGTCGCCGACGCGGTGTTGTAAGAGCAGTTGAGATTTTCGTTCACATTAACTGCCGTAAATTCCTTGGCCATCCCGCTCTTGGCCACCTGGAATACGGCACGCTGCTTCTCGGTCAATTGCTCAAAAAAACCGGACGCCAACAACCAGCGATCAAAGCTGTCGGCGTACGCCAGACTTTTCCGATACGCCTTGGTGAAACCACTGACAGCACGCAAGACGACCGAACACTGGAAATCAATGAAGTACGTCAAGTCGAGGTCATCAGCTTCAGTGTTCAGGTAAGAGCGCCCGTACTTCACCGGCGCATTGCGCAACAAAATGCTGATCGCAATGTAACGAAAGGCAGAGAAGTCACTCTTGAACATGTACCAGTAGAACAACGCCCGCGCGACCCGCCCGTTCCCATCACGGAAAGGATGCTCATAGCCCAAGGCAAAATGCAGCGCGATGCCTTTGATCAGGGGATGAAGGTATTCCACGTGCTCAGGATCGTTGTGCGACTGGTTGATCCACTTCGCCAGCAACTGCAATCGTGACATCACTCCCGCAGCAGGAGGGGGCGTATGAACGGTGTTGCCTTCGCCATCCTGTACCACCACGTCATCATTGCCCCTGAACTCCCCTGGCGAGTATTGCGCATCATCAATGCCTTCGACGCCAACCCGGTGCATGTCCAAAATCAGCGCGACACTCAGGGGTTCATAACGTTTTTCCCAGGCGAAGTTCATCATTTTGAAATTGCCGATCACCATTCGCTCATCCGGCGTGCGCGGCCGGCGCTTGCGCTTGAGCATGTCCTTAGCCACACGCGTGGTCGTCGCTGCACCTTCGAGTTGGCTGCTGCTGATCGCTTCGTCTTCGATCAGATCATTCAACAGATAGCTGAAATGCGCATGCTCGCCGATCTGACTGGTCATGAATTCCAGTGCAGCCGTTGTGGTTTGTCGATCGACGGCGGAAACCGCCTTGTGCGCCAGCGGCGTGAGCATGAAGTTGCCCCACCGAACAGGCTCGCCCAGCGGCAAAAGACTTGAGTACTGTGCCGTTCTGGCTTTCTTTACCAGCGCCCAACACAGGTTCGAATCCAGCCCCGGCGCCCAGCGATAACGCAACTCATCGAAGGGAAGATAGCGTCCCTGATCATCCAGCGGTTTGAGCAGGGCGAGGTAATCCGAGAGGCGCTCTTTGTGGGGTGACTTCCCCAACAGGTCGAACACCGGATCGGTCCGCCCCTTCAGCTTCGGTGGCTTTTTCATTATTGCTGTCTCAAAACCTCATGAAACTGAGGCTTGAGTACAGCATTCAGGTCCCTCTGACTCAATATCAGAGGTTTCTGAAATAGTTGTAGGAGCCGGCTTGCCGGCGATCGCATCACCGCGGTGCATCAGATACACCACGGTGAATGGATCGCCAGCAAGCCGGCTCCTACAGGGGTCAGGCGGGTTCTTTTTTGATGCGGAACCATGCCGCATACAGCGCCGGCAAAAACAGCAACGTCAACGCCGTTGCGACAATCAATCCACCCATGATCGCCACCGCCATCGGCCCGAAGAACACGCTGCGTGACAGCGGGATCATCGCCAATACGGCGGCGAGCGCGGTCAGAACGATCGGCCGAAAACGACGCACCGTGGCTTCGATAATCGCCTGCCACGGTTTGAGCCCGGCGGCGATGTCCTGCTCGATCTGGTCTACCAGAATCACCGAGTTACGCATGATCATCCCGGACAGCGCGATGGTCCCGAGCATGGCCACGAAACCGAACGGCTGGCGGAACACCATCAGGAACAGGGTCACCCCGATCAATCCCAATGGCGCTGTAAGAAACACCATCACCGTGCGTGAGAAGCTTCGCAGTTGCAGCATCAACAACGTCAGCACCACAACGATGAACAGCGGCACACCGGCCTTCACCGAATTCTGCCCACGGGCGGAATCTTCCACGGTGCCGCCGACTTCCAGCAAGTAGCCGTCAGGCAGTTCCGCGCGGATCGGATCGAGCGTCGGCATGATCTGCTGCACCAGCGTCGCCGGTTGTTCCTTGCCATAGATATCGGCGCGGACCGTCACGTTCGGCAAGCGGTTGCGGTGCCAGATGATGCCTTCTTCAAAGCCGTATTCCAGCGTCGCGATCTGCGACAACGCCACGCTGCGACCGTTGTCGGTCGGCACCGCCAGGCTCGGCAGCAACGACAGTTCAGTGCGTTCATGCAACGTGCCGCGCAGCAGGATTTCGATCAACTCGTTGTCTTCGCGGTACTGACTGACGCTGGAACCGGTCAGCGAGCTTTGCAGAAACTTCGACAGATTCGCGGTGCTCACGCCGAGCGCGCGGGCGCGGTCCTGATCGACATTCAGATAAACCACTTTGCTCGGTTCTTCCCAGTCCAGGTGGACGTTGGCCACATGGGGATTCTCGCGAACCTTGGCCGCCACTTTTCGAGCCAGGGCGCGGACGTCCTCGATGTGTTCGCCGGTGACCCGGAACTGCACCGGATAGCCCACTGGCGGGCCGTTTTCCAGACGCGTCACCCGCGAACGCAGGGCCGGGAATTGCTCGTTGAGGGTTTCGATCAGCCAGGTGCGCAGGGTTTCACGGTCCTCGATGGTCTTGGCCAGGACGACAAACTGGGCGAAGCTCGCCGCAGGAAGTTGCTGATCCAGCGGTAGGTAAAAGCGCGGCGAACCGGTACCGACGTAGGCCACGTAATTATCAATGCCGGCGTGATCCTTCAGTAAACCTTCAAGGCGTTTAACCTCGTCGGCGGTGTTGCTCAGCGAAGCGCCTTCGGCCAGTTTCAGATCGACCATCAACTCCAGTCGTCCCGAGGCCGGGAAGAACTGCTGCGGTACAAAACGGAACAACACGATGGAGGCGATAAACAACACCACTGTCAACGTGATCACCGTTTTGCGCCAGCGCACGCACCACTCCACCAAGCGTCGGACACGTTCATAAAAAGGCGTGGCGTACGGATCAGGCTGACCAATGCCGTGTTTCGCTGCATGAATCTTCGCCAGGTCCGGCAGGAGTTTTTCCCCCAGATACGGCACGAAAACCACGGCGGCAATCCACGACGCCAACAGCGCGATGGTCACTACCTGGAAGATCGAACGCGTGTACTCGCCAGTACCCGATTGCGCAGTGGCAATCGGCAGGAAACCGGCGGCAGTGATCAGCGTGCCGGTGAGCATCGGGAACGCGGTGCTGGTCCAGGCGTAACTCGCGGCTTTGATCCGGTCAAAGCCCTGCTCCATTTTGATCGCCATCATTTCCACGGCGATGATCGCGTCGTCCACCAGCAAGCCCAACGCCAGCACCAGCGCGCCAAGGGAAATCTTGTGCAGGCCGATGCCCAGGTAATACATGCAGGCGAAGGTCATCGCCAACACCAGCGGAATCGCCAGCGCCACCACCATGCCGGTGCGTACGCCGAGGGAGAAGAAGCTCACCAACAGCACGATGGCCAGGGCTTCCACCAACACTTGGACAAACTCACCGACACCGGTTTTCACCGCGGCGGGTTGATCGGAAACCTTGCGCAGTTGCATGCCGGCCGGAAGGTTTTTCTGAATCCTGGCGAACTCGATTTCCAGCGCCTTGCCCAGAACCAGAATGTCGCCGCCTTCCTTCATCGCCACGGCCAGACCGATGGCGTCTTCGGCCATGAAACGCATGCGCGGCGCCGGAGGATCGTTGAAACCACGACGCACGTCCGCGACATCGGAGATACGGAACGTGCGATCACCGACGCGAATCGGGAAGTTCCTGATCTCTTCGACCGTCTGAAAATTCCCCGAAACCCGTAGCTGCAATCGCTCACTGGTGGTTTCAAAGAAACCGGCCGTGGACATCGCGTTCTGCTCTTCAAGTGCCTGCTGCACCGCCGCCAACGGCAAACCGAGGGTGGCGAGTTTGACGTTGGAGAGTTCGATCCAGACCTTCTCGTCCTGCAACCCGAGCAGGTCGACCTTGCCCACATCCTTGACCCGTTGCAGCTGAATCTGGATGCGGTCGGCGTAGTCCTTGAGCACCGCGTAATCAAAACCGTCGCCGGTCAGCGCGTAGATGTTGCCGAAGGTGGTGCCGAATTCATCGTTGAAGAACGGGCCCTGAATGCCCGGTGGCAAGGTATGACGAATGTCGCCAATCTTCTTGCGGACCTGGTACCAGAGATCCGGAATTTCCACCGAGTGCATGGAGTCACGCGCAACGAACGTCACCTGGGATTCACCCGGTCGAGAGAACGACACGATGCGCTCGTATTCGCCGGTTTCCATCAGCTTCTTTTCAATGCGTTCGCTGACCTGGCGCGACACTTCCTCGGCGGTGGCCCCCGGCCAGTTGGTGCGGATCACCATGGCCTTGAAGGTGAACGGAGGGTCTTCGCTCTGGCCCAGTTTGGTGTAGGAAAGTGCGCCGACGATGGCCAGCAACAGCATCAGGAACAGTACGATCTGGCGGTTACGCAACGCCCATTCGGAAAGATTGAAACCCATCAGGTATTACTCCTTGCCCGCTAGATTGACCACGCGGTTGGAGCGATCCACCGGGCGCACTTGCTGCCCGTCGTGAAGCACATGCACACCGGCCGCCACCACCCAGTCACTGGCGTTCAGGCCTTCGAGCACCGGCACGGTTTTCTCGCCGAACGGGCCGACCCGGACCGGGGCTTTCTTCAGGGTGTTGTTGGCGCTGAGCACCCACACGTAGGTGGCACCGTTTTCGGCGGTAACCGCCGAGAGCGGTACCGACAGCGCCACGACGTCGGCAGTCTGGATAAACACCCGGGCGCTCTGGCCGAGCTCGGCCGGAACCTTGCCGGCGGTAAACGCAATGCGGGCGGCGAAGGTGCGGGATTTCGGGTCGGCGGCGGGCGACAGCTCGCGGATGCGCCCGGCAAAACGCTGGTCAGGTTGGGTCCAGAGTTCCACCGACACCGGCTGGCCGACCTTGAAACGACCGAAGCTCTGTTCCGGCAGGCTGATCAACACTTCGCGCTCGCCATCGGTGGCGAGGGTAAACACGGTTTGACCGGCGGCGACAACTTGCCCGACTTCCACCGCACGCTTGGCCACGACGCCGTCCTGCGGCGCACGCAGCATGGCGTAGCTGGCCTGGTTGGTCGAGACGTTGAATTCGGCCTTGATCTGCTTCAGGCGCGCTTCACCGGATCTGTATAGATTTTCGGAATTGTCGTACTGCGAGCGGCTGACCATCTGACGATCCATCAGGGTCTTGTAGCGATCGCGCTCGGCACGTACGAGATTGAGATTGGCTTCGGCAGCCGCGACCTGAGCGCGGGTGGCTTCCAGTTGCAGGCGGACGTCCTGGGGATCGAGTTCGGCCAGCGGTTGATCGGCCTTGACCCGCTGTCCTTCTTCGACCAGTCGTCGGCTGACTTTGCCGCCAATGCGAAACGCCAGATCCGGCTCGTAGCGAGCACGGACTTCACCGGGATAGCTTTCCATCGCCTGTGCCGAAGGCTCTGGCTGCACCACCATGGCCGGTCGGACGGTGACTTGCGGTGCCTCTTCGTGACCACACGCAGACAATAAAAGCGCCAGACTGACTGGCAATGCGAGGGGCAAGGCATAGCGGAACATGGTGAAGGACCTTTCGCTAATGGTGCTTGGAATAATTATACTGACCAGTATGTTATTAATAGCAAACTCACCAGTCCAGTATTAAAAGCGAATAATGCCGAACAACTTTTCAGCACCCAATGGTCCGGGCCGTCCCAAGGATCTGGCCAAACGCCAGGCAATCCTCGATGCGGCGAAAATCCTGTTCCTGAGCAATGGCTATGCGAGCACCAGCATGGACGCCGTCGCGGCCGAAGCTGGCGTGTCGAAGCTGACCGTCTACAGCCATTTCAACGACAAGGAGACACTGTTCTCCGCCGCCGTTGTCGCCAAATGCGAAGAACAATTGCCTACGCTGTTTTTCGAATTGCCTGACGGCATTTCAGTGGAAACGGTGCTGTTGAATATCGCGCGCGGCTTTCATCACCTGATCAACAGCGATGAATCGGTGAACCTGCACCGGTTGATGATGACGCTGGGCAGCCAGGACCCGAAACTCTCGCAGATCTTCTTCGAGGCCGGGCCGGAACGCATGCTGCACGGCATGGAACGGCTGCTGACCAAGGTTGATCAGAGCGGTGTGTTGAGCATCGACAAGCCACGTAACGCTGCCGAGCATTTCTTTTGCCTGCTCAAGGGCGCGGGGAATTTCCGGTTGTTGTATGGCTGTGGCGAACCGTTGACCGGGGATGCGGCGGAGGAGCATGTGCGGGAAGTGGTGGAGTTGTTTATGCGGGCTTATCGTCCCTAGTCAGCCTGATAGATTGATATCGTTCTAACGGACGCCTTCGCGGGCAAGTCGAATCGTCGCACCGCTCGCTCCTACAGGGTAGTGTCGTTCGCAAAAAATGTGATCGACTCTAAATCTGTAGGAGCGAGGCTTGCCCGCGAAGGGCGCGACTCGGTCTTAAGGCTTGAGCGCCTTCTTCGGATAAATGTCATACCGACTGGATTTCCCGTCCAGCGCATGACTCGGCTTCGGCCCGGCAATGCACGGTGCCTTGCGCGGACGCTTCACCACCACCCGGTGGCTGGCCAATGCCAACGCCGCTTCGAGCAACGCCGGTGCATCCGGGTCATCCCCCACCAACGGCCGGAACAGGCGCATTTCCTTCTTCACCAGCGCAGTTTTCTCACGATGGGGAAACATCGGGTCGAGGTAGATGACCTGCGGTGGCTCGCCTTCCCAGTTGCGCATGACTTCGATCGAGTTGCCCTTGAGCAATCGCATGCGCGCCACAATCGACGCCACGTCGAAATCTTCCGCGCCGCGTGCCAGACCATCTTCAAGCAAGGCGCCGATCAGCGGCTGACGCTCGATCAGGCTCATCTCACAACCCAGGCTCGCCAGCACGAACGCGTCCTTGCCCAGCCCCGCCGTGGCGTCCAGCACCCGCGGACGCACGCCCTGGGCGATGCCGACCGCCTTGGCGATCATCTGACCGGTGCCACCGCCGAACAAGCGGCGATGGGCGGCGCCACCCTCGACGAAGTCCACCCGCACCGGTCCCGGTGCGTCCGGGCCGAGTTGTTGCAGTTGCAAACCCTGTTCACCCACCTGCAAGGCAAATTCGCCGTCATCGACCTGCAAAGGCAGGCCCAGGCGCTCGGCCCATTGCTCGGCCTGTGGCTGAAAAGCCGTGCCCAGGGCCTCGACATGGATGCGGCAAGCCGCCGGTTGCTCAATCATGGGAAAACACGCTCAAAAAAATTAATGATCGGCAGAAACGGCCGATAACAAAACTAACGAGCATTTTGCCAGAGCTGAGCGTCGACCGAGAGAAATGTCAGACATTCAACGCACATCGATAGGTTACATCTCGCCCCACGGCGATTTTGGCCTGCGAAACTCCCAAGCACTGAGCGGCGTCAGTCACCTGTGGCAGGATTTCTTTGCCCAGGCCCTGGCCGATCAGTCGGGCGATGTCGTGCCGGCGTCTCTCAACTTTCCACCGGTCGATCTCGAAAGCCCGGAAGAACCCACGGTTGGCAGCGAACTGCTGGCGCACATCGTTTCCCAGCGCGAATGCGATGTGAAGGAAACCCAGGTCAAGCCACCCGAGCCGCTGTTCCTGCCGATCGCCGAGTTCGAAATGGACCTGGCCGACAAACCATTCCCACCGTTCCCACCGGAAGAAATCGCTGCCCAGCAAAAGCAGCAGAACTTCGAAAGCGGCTGGGTTCGCCCGATCGTACTGACGGCCGGGCAACCCGTGCCAGAAGCCGGCCCGGCACCGCAACCACGCCCACTGCACCTGCCGATCGCCGAATTCGAAATGGACCTGCTGGACAAGCCATTCCCGCCGTTCCCGCCGGAAGAACTGGCGGAACAACAGAAAAACTTCGATTTCGATATCGGCTGGGCGCGCCCGATCGTGCTGCAGAACCTGCGCATCGCCGCCTGACCCTCAGCGACACCCTCTCCTCACGCAGCCGCATCAGTTTGTAGCGGGTGAGCGATCACCCGCAAAAACCGCGTTGTCAGCCTTTGAACAATTGATTGGCCTGTGCGTACGGCATCGACCGCGAGGTAAAGCCGAACGTGCCCGAAGTCTTGATCTCTTCGGCCGCTCGGTAGAATTCGCCAAGCGCTGCCAGCGCGAGCGCCGAACTGACGCTGATGCGCTTGACGCCCATTTCGCTCAACTGCTCGACCGTCAGTTTCAACCCGCCGGACATCAACACATTGACCGGTTTCGGCGCCACGGCGCGCACCACCGCCAACACGTCTTCAGCACTGCGCAATCCCGGCGCATAGAGCACGTCGGCGCCCGCTTCGGCAAAGGCCTGCAAGCGGCGAATGGTGTCGTCCAGATCGGGATTGCCATGCAGAAAATTCTCGGCCCGGGCCGTCAACGTGAACGGGAACGGCAAACTGCGGGCGGCGGCGACGGCGGCTTCGATTCGCGCCACTGCATGCTCGAAGCAGTAAATCGGCGCGTCTGCACGTCCCGTGGCGTCCTCGATCGAACCACCGACAGCGCCTGCTGCAGCGGCTCGCAGAATACTTTGGGCGCATTCGGCGGGGTCGTCGGCAAAACCGTTTTCCAGATCGACCGCAACCGGCAGGTCCGTCGCCGCGACAATCGCCCGAACGTTCGCCAGGGTATCGTCCAGCGTCAGCCCGCCATCGGGTCGCCCCTGAGAAAAGGCAAAACCGGCACTGGTGGTCGCCAGCGCCTCGAAGCCCAGGTTGGCGAGCATTTTCGCCGAGCCGGCGTCCCACGGGTTGGGAATGACAAAAGCCCCGGCGCGTTCATGCAGTGCTTTGAAGGCTTGGGCTCGAAGGGTTTGCGCATCCATTGGCAGGCTCCTGAAAAAGGCAGGGAATCCGCCTCAGAGCAGGCCAAGTTGCTCCGCGGCGGGCTCTCTGTATAGCTCAGGCAGCGGCGGCAAGCCAGGTAAACGCAGCATCAGCTTTGCGTGAAAACGTTGCGCCAGTTTCGCCGCCAGCAGGTTGTCGGCGGTGTGCAGGAAGATATACGGCGTGCGCCCTTCTTCGATCCACAAGGCGATTTTCTCGACCCAGGGCACCAGGAACGGGTCGTTGGCTTCCAGTTGCGGATGGCCGATGAAGCGCACTTGCGGGAATTGCGTGAAGGCCGCCGGACGTGGCGGAACCCTGGGTTTCTTCGATTGGGCGTGGAGCACCGAAGGATCGGTGGACGTGCAACTGAACAACGCCCGCGGATCGAGGCAGATACGTTCGACCCCGCGATCCAGCAGCAGGCGATTGAGCGAGCGCTCGGCCTCACCCTTGGCGAAGAAATCGTCATGCCGCACTTCGATGGCCAGCGGCCGATCCACTGCGTCGATAAAACCCGCCAGCTCGTGCAATCGTTGTGGCGTGAAACTTTTCGACAACTGCAACCACAGCGGCGACACCCGCTCGCCCAAAGGGCTGAGCAATTGCAGGAAGGTTTCGGTGGCGGTCAATTGTTCGCGCAGGTCACCGCCGTGGCTGATGTCGCCGGGGAATTTGGCGGTGAAGCGAAAGTGTTCGGGCATGGTCTCGGCCCAACGCTGCACGGTGCTGGCAGCCGGGCTCGCGTAGAAGGTCGTGTTGCCTTCCACGGCGTTGAATACTTGAGAATACAGATTGAGAAATTCGGAGGTTTTCGCGTCTTGCGGATAAAGGTAATCGCGCCAGGCGTTTTCACTCCAGGACGGGCAGCCGAGGTAGTAAGGCAGCCGCATCAGATATACAGGTCGAGACCCATCACATCCGAATCCCAATCGACAAAATTGGCGGTGCTGAGGTAGCTGGCCAGGGCCATCGCGACGCTTTTGCTCATGGCGCGGTGGTAAATCATGTCTTGCTGGCGCGCCGGCAGATTGCTCAGGCGCTGCGCGGAGGCTTTGGCAGCGCGGGCGGCCATTTGCTCTTCCGAAGGGAATTCCAGCTCGCCCTCGATATCGACGGAATCGTCCTCAACCACATGCCCTTTGCGAGGCTTGCGCTTGATGGGGTAGGACTGAGAAGAAAGGCCGTCTATGCGCATAATGTCATGCTCGGTATCAGTGATGGCAGTTTAGTGGCGCATAGCCCACTTCGCAAACCGCTTGGTGATAACTAGAACACAGAATTGCGAAAAGGTTTAAAGGCGGGGGGATAAAACGACGATTGGTGTTGGTCGGGAGACCGCCATCGCTGGCAAGCCAGCTCCTACAAGGTTAGCGATAATCCTGTAGGAGCTGGCTTGCCAGCGATAGGGCCGACTCGGTGCCGGAAATCAACGCGCCTTGGGCGTCGCAACCTTGTCCCGCAGATAAACCGGCTGCGCCTCGTCCGCCACAATCGCTTCACCCCGTTCCCAGGCAAATCGCGCCAGGGTCAGCAGGTCTTCGGCGTGAGGCAGCATGCCCGCGTCCTGACCGCTCAGGCTGACGGCGATGCGTTCGGCATAACCCCAACCGGTGCCGGCGCCAAACCAGTCACCGCTGGCATCCGCCGGCAACGCCGCCACTTCCGGCGGCAATACGGCTTCGTTGCCGACCAGACGCATCTCACCCGCCGTTTCGCGGTAGCAGCCCCAGTACACTTCATCCATGCGCGCATCGATGGCGGCCGCGACCTGGCTCACACCGTGTTCGCGATACGCCCGCTGCGCCAGCACCGCCAGGTTCGACACCGGCAGGACCGGACGATCCAGGGCAAACGCCAGGCCCTGTACCACGCCGATGGCGATACGCACGCCAGTGAATGCGCCCGGCCCACGGCCAAAAGCGATGGCATCGACCGCTTGCAAGGTGGTCCCGGCGTCGGCGAGCAATTGCTGGATCATCGGCAACAGCTTCTGCGCATGCAGGCGCGGGATCACCTCGTAATGGCTCGTCACTTTGCCGTCATGCAGCAAGGCAACGGAGCAAGCTTCAGTCGCGGTGTCCAGGGCCAGCAAGGTGCTCATCGATGTTTCCGTAAGAGAGGTCAGAAAAAGTGCGCCAGTATAAACAACTACGGCCCGCAAGCGGGCCGTAGAAGATGAAGCGGTTCAGACTTTTCAGCTCAGCGCTTCAAGCACCTTGCCAGTGATCGCTTCAACCGAACCGACGCCAGCAATGTGGCTGTACTTCGGTTTGCCTTGAGCCGCCGACAGCTTCTGGTAGAAATCCACCAGTGGCTTGGTCTGCGAGTGGTAGACCGACAGGCGATGACGCACGGTTTCTTCAGTGTCGTCCTTGCGCTGCACCAGATCTTCACCGGTGATGTCGTCTTTACCAGCAATTTTTGGCGGGTTGTAGACGGTGTGGTACACGCGGCCGCTGGCCTCGTGAACGCGACGACCAGCGATACGCTGAACGATTTCTTCGTCATCGACCGCGATTTCGACCACGTGGTCCAGCTCGACGCCGGCCTTCACCAGGGCTTCAGCCTGAGGAATGGTGCGCGGGAAACCGTCGAACAGGAAACCGTTGGCGCAATCCGCCTGGCTGATGCGTTCCTTGACCAGATTGATGATCAGGTCATCGGAAACCAGGCCACCGCTGTCCATGACGCTCTTGGCGATCAGGCCCAGCTCGGTGCCGGCCTTGACCGCAGCACGCAGCATGTCGCCGGTGGAGATTTGCGGGATGCCGAACTTTTCGGTGATGAACTTAGCCTGAGTACCTTTACCGGCCCCGGGAGCTCCCAGCAGAATGACGCGCATCGATGTGCTCCTCAATTTTTATATAGATAACAAAGGATTCGCCTCGTGGGGCCAATCTCAAAACAGGGTCGTGACCGCCCAAACGGCCAAAGGCTGATCAAGATACACAGCAGATCCTACGCACACAAGCCGTCGAAAGTCGGAGAAACCCGCGCCTTGCGTGACCTTGCGACGGGGTACCCCAAGTCGCAACCCCATCATTAAGTGTCGCCTTGCAGCACTTTCCAACCCCGCGCAAACCGGCACTCGACGCCCGCGTCGAGTGCCCGAACCCACGACGAAAACCTTAGCCGGTATTTCGCAAACCGGCGGCAATCCCCGCCACAGACACCAGCAACGCCTGTTCTACCGGGCTGCCCTGCGCCACTTCCTGCAGGCGCGAACGTGCCAGCAACTCGGCCTGCAATAGATGAAGCGGGTCGAGGTAGGTGTTGCGCAAGCGGATGAATTCGAGGGTAGCTGGGCTATGTGCCAGTAGCTGCGACTGACCGGTCAACCCCAGAACAATCGAACACGCCTGCGACAATAGGTCGCGTAAGTGCGCACCCAAAGGCAGCAGATCCGGCTCAACCAGCCGCTCATCGTAGGAGCGGGCGATATCCGCGTCGGCCTTGGCCAGGACCATCTCCAGCATGTCGATGCGCGTGCGGAAGAACGGCCACTGCTCGCGCATTTGCCCCAGCAGCTCGCCTTCGCCGCGCGCCAGCGCCTTGCTTAACGCGGCTTCCCAGCCGAGCCAGGCCGGCAACATCAAGCGGGTCTGGGTCCAACCGAAGATCCACGGGATCGCCCGCAGGCTTTCGATCCCGCCGGCGCGGCGCTTGGCCGGGCGACTGCCCAGTGGCAGGCGCCCCAACTCCTGCTCCGGGGTGGACTGGCGGAAATACTCGACGAATTGCGGATTTTCCCGCACCACGGCGCGGTAAGCACTGACACCGTCTGCCGCCAATTCGTCCATCAAATGGCGCCAGGCGGGTTGCGGTGGTGGCGGTGGCAACAACGTCGCCTCCAGCACCGCCGCCAGGTACAGGTTGAGATTTTGCTCGGCGATGTCCGGCAGGCCGAATTTGAAACGAATCATTTCCCCCTGCTCGGTGGTGCGGAAACGCCCCGCCACCGACCCCGGCGGCTGCGACAGAATCGCCGCGTGCGCCGGACCGCCACCACGCCCCACGGTGCCACCGCGACCGTGGAACAACAGCAGTTCCACTTGCTGCTCGCGGCAGATGTCGACCAGACGCTCCTGCGCCCGATATTGCGCCCAGGCTGCCGCCGTGGTGCCGGCGTCCTTGGCTGAGTCGGAATAGCCGATCATCACTTCCTGCGGGCCTTGCAGGCGCGCACGATAACCCGGCAGCAGCAACAGTTTTTCAATCACCGGGCCGGCGTTATCAAGGTCGGCAAGGGTTTCGAACAGCGGCACCACACGCATCGGCCGCAATACACCAGATTCTTTGAGCAACAGTTGCACAGCCAGCACGTCGGAAGCGGCGCCGGCCATGGAGATCACATACGAACCAAGCGAAGCGCCCGGTGCGGCGGCGATTTCCCGGCACGTGGCGAGCACTTCAGCGGTGTCGGCGGAGGGTTTGAAGTAAGTCGGCAACAACGGCCGACGGTTGTTCAACTCGCGCATCAGGAAGGCGATGCGCTCCTCTTCGCTCCAGTCTTCGTAGCGACCGAGGCCAAGGTAATCGGTGATTTCCGTCATCGCCGCCGTGTGACGGGACGAGTCCTGGCGCACATCGAGGCGCACCAGGAACAAGCCGAAGGTCACCGCACGACGCAGGCAATCGAGCAGCGGCCCATCAGCGATCACGCCCATGCCGCACTCATGCAGCGACTGGTAGCAGAGCTCCAGCGGGTCGAGCAAATCGCGGTTGTTTTGCAGCACATCGGCGGGGGCCGGCGTGGCGGTTGTCAAGGATGTGTGGGCCCAGCTTCGAGTGGCGCGCAGGCGTTCACGCAGCTGTTTAAGGACGGCACGATAGGGTTCGGCGCTGTCGCCGGCCTTGGCTTTCAGCGCGTCGCTGGCTTGTTGCATCGACAGCTCGGCGGCGAGGTGATCGACATCGCGCACGTACAGATCGGCGGCCATCCAGCGTGCCAGCAGCAATACCTCACGGGTCACGGCAGCCGTGACGTTGGGGTTGCCATCACGGTCGCCGCCCATCCACGAAGCAAAGCGAATCGGCGCGGCTTCCAGCGGCAAATGCAGGCCGGTGGCGTCATGCAGGGCTTTATCGGCCTTGCGCAAATAGTTCGGGATCGCTTGCCACAGCGAATGCTCGATCACCGCGAAACCCCATTTGGCTTCGTCCACCGGAGTCGGGCGGGTGCGACGGATTTCTTCGGTGTGCCAGGCTTCGGCGATCAGGCGCTGCAATTTCGATTGAATCTGCTCGCGCTCGGCGCTGGTCAGGTCGCGGTGATCCTGAGCGGCAAGTTGCGCGGCGATGGCGTCGTATTTCTGGATCAGCGTGCGGCGCGCGACTTCGGTCGGGTGCGCAGTCAACACCAGTTCGATTTCCAGGCGCCCCAACTGTCGTGCCAGGGATTCGGCCGCATGACCTTCGGCCAGCAGGCGCGTTAGCAACTCCGGCAACACGCGCGCCTCGAACGGCGCGGGCTGGGACTCTTCGCGGCGATGGATCAGTTGATATTGCTCGGCGATGTTCGCCAGATTGAGAAACTGGTTGAACGCCCGCGCCACCGGCAGCAACTCGTCTTCGCTCAGCTGATTGAGGCTGGCGCTCAGTTCGGCGTCCATCGAACCGCGACGGTCGGCCTTGGCGCCTTTGCGGATCTGCTCGATCTTGTCGAGAAAATCGTCCCCGTACTGTTCACGAATGGTGTTGCCCAACAGCTCACCCAACAGGTGAACATCCTCGCGCAAGCGTGCATCAATATCGGTCATCAGCCGTTCTCCAGCGAAAAATCCGGGGTGCCTTGTGGTTCAAGAGTGCCGCCGTAAAGCGCTTCTTACAAGCACACGACGAAGGGACTTTAAACCCCGGGCACGCAAGCTAGTCTGAAGAGTAAGCCGCACAACGGCTTTCGCCGGCCATGGCCGGACACTTACCCGGCCTGCTACGAACAGGCGTGCCATGAGGTTTTTATGAAAATCCGCGAGCTTGCCCATCATTGGGAAGAAAACGCCAAGGGTCGCCTGACCGACACCGGCTACTCGATTCATCTGGATGTGGAGGCCGCCGCGCGCTTGGCGGCGATCATCGAGATGTACCCCAAGCGGCACCCTGAAGAACTGCTCGGCGAGTTGATCGGCGCGGCGCTCGAAGAGCTGGAAAAGAGCTTCCCGTACGTGAAAGGCTCGACCGTCGTGGCCACCGACGAAGAAGGCGATCCGCTGTACGAAGACATCGGCCCGACCCCGCGTTTTCTCGCGCTGTCCCGGCGGCATTTGCACGATTTGTCGTCTGGTGAGGACAAGCAGAAACACTGAATTTGCAGCAGAACCTGTGGGAGCGAGCTTGCTCGCGATAGCGGTGTGTCAGGCGACATCAATGTTGAATGTAAGCCGCCATCGCGAGCAGGCTCGCTCCCACATTTGACCTGCGTGACTTTCAACAATTGCGTGTTTCCGCCCTTGGAATACCCCCTCCTATCGCCAAAGTTCCCGATTTAGAGCCTTGTCCGTTCGGTCAAAGTTTTTTCGGGCGACAGGCCATATTCTCTGAACTTTTAAAAAATGCCTCGGGTCGTAACCAGTAACCACGCCTGGGACGGCCGTTTCAAAACGCTTCGGAAATTGATGGTTGCGGCTCCTTGCCCAGGATGGATGTTCAGTTTTTCAGGAGTTATTCCAATGGAGTTGAAGACCATGAAGATCAACACTGCCAAGCCCGCTTCCACCCCCCTGCGCAGCCTGAAACTGGCCGCCCTGGCCATCGGCAGCAGCTTCGTTCTGGCCGGTTGCGCCGGTAACCCGCCGACCGAGCAATACGCCGTGACCCAATCGGCCGTAAACAGCGCCGTCAGCGCGGGCGGCACCGAATTCTCGGCGGTTGAGATGAAGTCCGCCCAGGACAAACTCAAACAAGCCGAAATCGCGATGCACGACCAAAAGTACGACGAAGCCCGAGTGCTCGCCGAACAGGCCGAGTGGGACGCGCGCGTCGCCGAACGCAAAGCCCAGGCGATCAAAGCCGAACAGGCGGTGAAGGACTCTCGGATAGGGGTTCAGGAACTGCGTCAGGAAAGCCGGCGCACCGTGCAGTAAGCGCCGCCACGACGTACTTCTTACTCGACTTAAAAGGACGATACCCACATGCGCAATCAATTGATGATCCCTGCCCTGCTGGCCGCAAGCGTTGCACTGGCTGCCTGCTCGACGCCGCCTAATGCGAACCTTGAACAGGCCCGCACCAACTACAGCGGCCTGCAAGCCAACCCGCAGGCGAGCAAAGTCGCGGCACTGGAAACCAAGGACGCCAGCGATTACCTGGACAAGGCCGACAAGGCTTATCTGGACAAGCGAGACGCGAACGAAGTCGACCAACTGGCCTATCTGACCAATCAGCGTGTTGAAGTGGCGAAGCAAACCATCGCCCTGCGCACCGCTGAAGCCAACCTGAAGAACGCTGCCGCACAGCGCGCCCAGGCACGTCTGGATGCTCGCGATGCGCAGATCAAACAGTTGCAGGACAGCCTGAACGCCAAGCAGACCGATCGCGGTACGCTGGTAACCTTTGGTGATGTGTTGTTCGCAACCGACCGTGCCGACCTGAAGTCCAGCGGCCTGGCGAACATCAACAAACTGGCGCAGTTCCTTCAGGAAAACCCGGACCGCAAGGTGATCGTCGAAGGCTACACCGACAGCACCGGCACGGCGTCGCACAACCAGTCGCTGTCCGAGCGTCGCGCCGGTTCCGTGCGCATGGCACTGGTGAAAATGGGCGTTGATCCTGCGCGCATCGTTGCCCAGGGTTATGGCAAGGAATACCCGGTTGCTGAAAACGGCGACGCTTCGGGTCGTGCCATGAACCGCCGTGTAGAAGTGACCATTTCCAACGACAACCAGCCGGTGATCCCACGTTCGGCGGTGAGTGCCAACTAAGCTTCATGCCTGAACGCAAAAGCCCCGCCTGATCGGATCAGGCGGGGCTTTTTGTTTTCGCGGTTTGGCAGAACACCGTGTCGCGCCCATCGCCAGCAAGCCGGCTCCTACAGGATCAACACAAACCTGTAGGAGCCGGCTTGCTGGCGATGAAGGCAACGCGGTCTGTGTGATTTAACCGCGTTACAGTTACTGCTCCAGCTTCTGCGGGGTTTCCTGGCCCATGCAGCGCACGGCTTTTTTCTTGTTGTTGACCAATACGCCGGTCAGGCCTTTCTGTTCGGTGTCGAACATCACCAGCACGCCATCGATGCACTGGGCCACTTGTGGAGCCGGTTCCAGGGAGACTTTGTAGTCTTCGCCCGGCACGGTCTTGAGCATGGTGAAGTCGCTGAGCAGCAGCGCATCTTCGGGTTTGGCGAAGTGCAGGTAACCGTAGTACCACAAGGCCCCGACGGTGCCGAGGATGCTGCAGATACCGGTGATGATCAGCGGGATGGCGTTACGTTCTTCACTCATTGCGGACTCTCTGGTGGTTCATCTTCTGAATTCGGGGGTGCCGGGTAGTTGGGAATTTCACCCAAGCGGCGCAGGCCATTGAAATGCTGCGGGTCATCAAGGTATCGCAGCATGACCTTGCGCCAGACCGGGTCGGCGAACGTCTGCACATGTCCACCACGGGTCAGTTGCAGCACTCGCGGCGGCGGCGCAGCTTGATACAGACGGATGCCGTTGGAAAGGGGCACGATCGGATCGTCGATGCTGTGATAGATCAGTTTCGGCACGCCGTTGAGCTGCGTCATCGAGTGGATCGCGCTGTCACCGTCCGGCACCAGCCACGACAACGGCACCTGGAACGCCCACGTCAGCCAGGAATTGCTCAGGGCGAATTGGCCGATGCTACGATAACTGGCGGGCACGCCATCGAGGACGAAGGCCTTGAGTTGTTTCTGGCGTTCGGGATGCTGAACCAGGTAATGCACGGCCATTGAGCCGCCCAGACTTTGCCCGAGCAGGATCAACGGTTTGCCTTTGACCTCCGGCGCCTGGTCGAGCCACTTGAACGCCGCGTCGATGTCCTGATAGATCGCCGGCAAACTCGGTTCGCCTTCGGACAAACCGTAACCGCGATAATCGATCAGCAGCACTTGATAGCCTTCCTCCGGCAACCACCAGCTGCCGCCCAGATGCATCGGCAGATTGCCGCCGTTGCCGTGCAGGTGCAGCACCGTGCCTTTGACTTCGACGCCTTTTTTCGCCGGCAGCCACCAGCCGTGCAGCTTGAGGCCATCGGCCGTGGTGAGGGTGACGTCGCGGTATTCGAGTTTGGCTTTTTCCGGGGTGAACAGCTGTCCGGGCTCGGGGTAGAACAGCAAAGAGCTGCACCCGCCGAGGGTTAGAAGCAGGAAGAGGATGCCGAGGATTCTCATCCGTTGAAACCTCGCTTTTAGGATTGATAGCAAGTCCTGTAGGAGCGAGGCTTGCCCGCGAAGGCGGAATAACATTCAACAGGCA
>NZ_JAGYFX010000095.1:0-22943 GCF_019946615.1 Pseudomonas sp. BF-R-01 | reverse complement strand
GAATAACATTCAACAGGCATGTTGACTGACACAACGCCTTCGCGGGCAAGCCTCGCTCCTACAAGGTATGTGTTGATTAGAGGATGTTGGAGTAATCCGCTTCGATCCGGTCCAGGCTCAGGTGGTTCAGGAAGTTGGAGAAGCACATCCACGCCGACAGCGCGTTCATGTCACGGAACTGTTCCGGCAGGTATTTCGGCGGCACCACCAAGCCTTCATCGACCAACTGGCGCAAGGTGCGCATGTCTTCCAGCGTGGTCTTGCCGCAAAACAGCAGCGGCACTTGCTCAAGCTTGCCTTTACGCACGGCCAACTGAATGTAGTTGTAAACCATGATAAAGCCCTTGAGGTAGGACAAGTCTTTGGTAAATGGCAGACCGTTCGGCACCGAACCACGGAAAACCCGACTGGCGTTGCCGTAGCTTTCCGCCATTTCAAAGCCCTGCTCGCGGAAGAACTCGAAGATCTGCAGGAAGTCCGCGCCCTCCTCCACCATGTGAATGGCGCGGGTACGGTTGGTCAGTTTGCGCAGGCGGCTCGGGTAAGAGGCGAAGGTGATGATTTCCATCAGGATCGCCAAACCTTCCTGGGTCACCGTCGACGAGGGCGGCCCCTTGGACAGGAAAGTGCAGATCGGCTGGTTCAGACCGTTGAGCGTAGTGCCGACATGCACCAGCCCTTCGTGGACTTCCAGCGCCCGCACGTCGCGCTCGTTGAACATCGCGTCGGTGCGGATCTTGATGTAGTCGGCGCCGGCCGCCGCATCGGCGACGATGCCGTCGGACTCGAACACCCGAATGGTTTCCTCGGCCTCGCCAAACACTTTGCTCAGCCGGGTTTGCAACAAATGCACGGCGTCCTTGGCGGTGAGGATTTTCGGCTCGTCCTTCAGGTCACCACGACCATCGATGTTGTTCAAATAATCGGAGAGCATCAGGCCGAGGTCGGACAGGGTCGGGTCACCGGCGTGAAACGCATCGGATGCCGCGCCATACAACTCCTGGGAAATCAGGCCGAAATCCTCGGTGCCGCGCGCTTCAAGCATGCGCACCACCATCCGGTATTCCTTGCACATGCGCCGCATGATCTGGCCGACCGGGTTGAACTGGCCAAGCTGACGGGTGATGTCGCGCTCGATGTTCTGGAATTCCAGTTTCACTTTGCTGGAGTCGAAGGACAGCGGCCGGTTCAGGTAGTAATCACGGTCCACCGCCGGCATTTCCTTGCCCTTGGCCTTGAGGAAACCCTTGCGGATGCTGTCGTCCCACTTCACTGCATCCAGGACGCGAATCGGCGTCTGCGCCAGCACAATGCGATCGGACAACATGCGTATCGTCTGCTGGTAATCGTCCACCCGAAACTCCTGTAGAAAAACCGTTATGTGCTGGGTTTATTTGGCTTTGGCCAGGCGCTGATAGCGCACGGCTTCGACGAAGACATCGGAATTGGCCGGATCGTCGAGGTAAGCGAAGACCTGGTCCATGCGTGTGTTGATCAACACGCCGTCACCGTCGTCGGTCTGGAAACCTTCGCCGCTGAGGACTTTTTGCCCCAGGGCCTGGTTGATCTGCTCGAGGTCGAGGTTGTAGACCACCAGTTCATGCTTGTCGGTGAGTTCGAAACCGGCAATGGTGAAATGCCCGCCGAACTGTGCCGGGACTTTCGCCGACAGGTACCAGCGGTTGCCATGGCGCGAGACGGTGAAGGGATAGGCTTCGCGTTCCTTGGGTTTGGCCTTGAAGTAGCTGACCGCCTGATAGCGATTTTCGCCGATGCGCGTCAGCTCCAGGTTCAGCGGCTCGCCCCAGGCGTTGGTGCTGGTCCATTTGCCGAGTAATCCTTTGGGCGCGGGGTCGCTCGTGGGCAATGGCTCCCTGAAGGTCACCAGACAGCCACTGAGCAGCAGGATCGACAAGGCGATCACAACGACGCGCCAGGCTTTCATTCAATACTCCCTATGAACACAGTCCCCGAATGCTCACTGTCCCTGTAGGAGCGTGGCTTGCCCGCGAAGGCGATGTGTCAGTCAACACATCATCTGTTGAATGTTAAATCGCCTTCGCGGGCAAGCCTCGCTCCTACAGGTCGCGGTTCATCGCAGGATCACACCGACGCCAGTACCAAGTGCATATACCGCGTCAGGATACCGAGCATTTCAGCTTCGGCGTCAGGCTCGGCGTCGTTGAGCAGCCCCTGATATTCCATCCGTCCGATAATCGCCGTCAACACTTTGGCATCCTGGTGTGGCTCACGGGAACCCAAAACCTGGAAAAGCTGACACGTACCCTGCAGGAGAATCTGCTGATGCGAGCGCACCAGTTCCGCCAGGCGCGGGTTCAGCAGCGCTTCCTGACGGAACGCCTGTTCGGCCATCAGGTGTTCGCGACGGTTGATCAGTTGCCGGTGAACATAGTCCGCCATCAACCGTGCAATGTCGTCCGCCAGTTGCGAGCGCGACTCGGGGCTGCCGTCGCCGCTGACGACCATCTCGCGCAGCAGCCCTTCATTGTTCACCCACAACTTGGCCATGAACGCCGCGCTGCGTTCCACATATTGGGCAAAGGTATCGGTGAGCAAGTCATCGATGTCCTTGAAATAGTAAGTGGTGGCCGACAGTGGCACACCCGCTTCTGCAGCAACCGCACGGTGACGCACGGCCCGCACGCCATCGCGCACGACAATGCGCATGGCCGCATCGAGAATGTCCTGTCGACGCTGCTCGCTGCCCTGACGGCTGGCCTTGCGGCCCTGGTACTGAACACTTTCAGCGACCGCAGTGGCGATACCCGCTGCACCTTCTTGAGCCATTGCACGGTTCACGACAGGAATTCCTCTCTCATTTCAAAAGTAACCAATTGATACGTTTGTACCAGACAGGCAATAAAAAGCCGCCTGTTATAGGCGGCTTTTTAATTGAAACATTTACGCTTGCGGCCGCATGTGCGGGAACAGGATCACGTCGCGGATCGACGGGGAGTTGGTCAGCAGCATCACCAGACGGTCGATGCCGATGCCTTCACCGGCCGTTGGCGGCATGCCGTACTCCAGCGCGCGAACGAAGTCGGCGTCGTAGTGCATGGCTTCGTCGTCGCCGGCGTCCTTGTCGGCCACCTGCGCCATGAAGCGCTCGGCCTGGTCTTCCGCGTCGTTCAACTCGGAGTAGGCGTTGGCGATTTCACGGCCACCGATGAACAATTCGAAACGGTCGGTAACGTTCGGGTTATCGTCGTTGCGACGGGCCAGCGGCGACACTTCGAACGGGTACTGGGTAATGAAGTGCGGCTGCTCCAGCTTGTGCTCGACCAGCTCTTCGAAAATCATCACCTGCAATTTGCCCAGGCCTTCGAAGCCCAACACCTTGGCGCCGGCTTTCTTGGCGATGGCACGGGCCTTGTCGATGTCGTTCAGATCATCGGCAGTCAGCTCAGGGTTGTACTTGAGGATCGAATCGAACACCGACAGACGCACGAACGGTTCGCCGAAGTGGAACACCTTGTCGCCGTAAGGCACGTCGGTGCTGCCCAGAACCAGCTGCGCCAGCTCGCGGAACAGTTCTTCGGTCAGGTCCATGTTGTCTTCGTAGTCGGCGTAAGCCTGGTAGAACTCCAACATGGTGAATTCAGGGTTGTGACGAGTCGAAACGCCTTCGTTACGGAAGTTGCGGTTGATCTCGAACACTTTCTCGAAGCCGCCAACCACCAGACGCTTGAGGTACAGCTCAGGCGCGATACGCAGGAACATTTCCATGTCCAGCGCATTGTGGTGCGTTTCGAACGGCTTGGCCGCCGCGCCACCCGGAATGGTTTGCAGCATCGGCGTTTCCACTTCCAGGAAGTCACGCTGCATCAGGAAGCTGCGGATGTGGGCGATGACTTGCGAACGCACGCGGAAGGTCTGGCGCACGTCTTCGTTGACGATCAGGTCAACGTAACGCTGACGATAGCGCTGTTCGGTGTCGGTCAGGCCGTGGTGCTTGTCCGGCAGCGGGCGCAGGGATTTGGTCAGCAGGCGCACGCTGGTCATTTCAACGTACAGGTCGCCCTTGCCGGAACGGGCCAGGGTGCCTTCGGCGGCAATGATGTCGCCCATGTCCCAGGTTTTCACCGCGGCCAGGGTTTCTTCGGACAGGGTCTTGCGGTTGACGTAGACCTGGATGCGACCGGTCATGTCCTGGATCACCATGAACGAGCCACGGTTGAGCATGATGCGACCGGCAACCTTGACCGGGATTGCAGCCTCTGCGAGCTCTTCCTTGGTCTTGTCCACGTACTGTTTCTGCAAGTCTTCGCAGTAGTTTTCGCGGCGGAAGTCGTTCGGGAAGGCATTGCCCTTGGCGCGCTCGGCAGCAAGCTTTTCCTTGCGCAGGGCGATCAGGGAGTTTTCTTCCTGTTGCAGGGCTTGCGGGTCGAGTTCTAGGTCGCTCATGTCTTTAAATATTCCATCAGGTTCGTTGTCCCCGGCGTGGGGCCGGGGATCGCCGGCAAGCCGGCTCCTACAGGGGGCGCGGCGTTACAGGCCTTGTTTCAGGCTCGCTACCAGGTATTCGTCGATGTCGCCGTCGAGCACCTTGTCGCAGTCGCTGCGTTCGATGTTAGTGCGCAAATCCTTGATTCGCGACGCATCGAGTACGTAGGAGCGAATCTGGTGACCCCAGCCGATGTCCGACTTGGTGTCTTCCAGGGCCTGCGAGGCGGCGTTGCGTTTCTGCACTTCCTGCTCGTACAAGCGCGCCCGCAACATTTTCATCGCGGTGTCTTTGTTGGCGTGCTGGGAGCGTTCGTTCTGGCAGCTGACCACGGTGTTGGACGGTACGTGGGTGATACGTACGGCCGAGTCGGTGGTGTTTACGTGCTGACCACCGGCACCGGAGGAGCGGTAGGTGTCGATGCGCAGGTCCGACGGGTTGATGTCGATTTCGATGTTGTCATCGATTTCCGGCGACACGAACACGGCCGAGAACGAGGTGTGGCGACGGTTGCCGGAGTCGAACGGGCTCTTGCGCACCAGGCGGTGCACGCCGATTTCGGTACGCAGCCAGCCGAAGGCGTATTCGCCCTTGATGTGCACGGTGGCGCCCTTGATACCGGCGACTTCACCGGCCGACAGTTCCATGATGGTCGCGTCGAAACCGCGTTTGTCAGCCCAGCGCAGGTACATGCGCAGCAGGATGTTGGCCCAGTCCTGGGCCTCGGTGCCGCCGGAGCCGGCCTGGATGTCCAGGTAGGCGTTGTTGGCGTCCATTTCACCGCTGAACATGCGACGGAATTCGAGTTTTTCCAGCGATTCGCGCAGGCGTTCGACTTCGGCGGCGACGTCATCGACGGCGGCCTGGTCTTCTTCTTCTGCGGACATCAGCAGCAGGTCTTTGGCGTCGGCCAGGCCGGCGTGCATTTCGTCGAGGGTTTCGACGATCTGCGCCAACATGGACCGCTCGCGGCCCAGTTCCTGAGCGTACGACGGGTTGTTCCAGACAGACGGATCTTCAAGCTCGCGATTGACTTCAGTCAGACGCTCATGCTTTTGATCGTAGTCAAAGATACCCCCGAATAGTTTCGGAGCGCTCGGACAGGTCCTTGATACTGTTAAGGATCGGGTTGATTTCCATGGCGGGCAGCACTCGTTGGCGAACTTTTGAAAGCCGGCGAGTATAACGGCAAACGGCCGGAAACGGCAGCCCGCTTGGCCGAAAAGGCCCGGTGTGTTTTCGGAGCGGCCGTACACCGATCAACTGTAGGAGCCGGCTTGCTGGCGATGGCGGACTGTTAACCGACCATTTTCTCTCGGGTGTACATATCCGTTCTTTTGGTAATGGCGGCTATCGGTTTCGCCCTTACGGCGAGTCACTTGGAGAAGCCCCAAGTAACCAAGGGCTCTTGCCCCTTTCGTTCGGTGCCTCGCTGTGGCTCGGCATGCCCTCGCTCCGGTCCTGCTCCGTGGGCCCGCCGCCATCGGCCATCCATGGCCGGGGGCGGCTAACCCGGCATCCATGCCGGGTTGCCCACTGCGCAGAACCTGCGCTCGGCCTCTCGAGGGGGCGCTCAGATCAAAAGCGGAAGGCGAGCTAACGCTCGGCCTGATGAGTGGTGGGAATCAAAAGCGTACGTGCCCCCTGTAGGAGCCGGCTTGCCGGCGATGGCGGTGTGTCCGGCAACTAAATGTTGAAGATTAAACCGCTTTCGCCGGCAAGCCGGCTCCTACAGGAAATGAGGTCGCCCTGTTACTCGATACCCACCTGATTGCGCCCATTGTTCTTCGCCAGATACAGCCCCTTGTCCGCCGCCGAGATCAATTGACGGCAATCGGCGCCCGGTTGCGGGGTCATGGTCGACAGGCCGATGCTGATGGTCAGGCTTGAGCCTTCGGTCGGTGAGATGTGCGGGATTTTCAGTGCCGCTACGGTCTGGCGCAGTTTTTCCGCCACCAGTCGCGCACCGCCCGGTGATGTATTGGGCAGGACCAGCGCGAATTCTTCGCCGCCATAACGGGCCGGCAAATCAGAAGGTCGGGCGCTGGCGTCGCGGATGGCCGTGGCGACTTTGCGCAGGGCTTCGTCGCCTTCGAGGTGGCCAAAGTTGTCGTTGTAGGACTTGAAGTAGTCCACATCGATCATCAGCAACGACAATTGGCTCTGGTCGCGCAACGAACGTCGCCATTCCAGTTCCAGGTACTCGTCGAAGTGACGACGGTTCGACAGGCCCGTCAGGCCGTCCGAGTTCATCAGGCGTTGCAGCACCAGGTTGGTGTCGAGCAATTGCTGCTGGCTGACCCGCAACGCGCGGTACGCGGCGTCCCGCTGCAGCAGGGTCATGTAGGAGCGTGAGTGATAGCGGATGCGCGCCACCAGTTCGATGTTATCCGGCAGTTTGACCAGGTAATCATTGGCCCCGGCCGCGAATGCCGCGCTTTTGATCAGCGGGTCTTCCTTGGTCGACAGCACGATGATCGGAATGTCCTTGGTGGCCGGGTGATTGCGGTATTCGCGCACCAGGCTCAGGCCGTCGAGACCGGGCATGACCAGGTCCTGGAGAATCACCGTCGGCTTGATCCGGATCGCCTGCGCAATCGCCTGATGCGGGTCGGCGCAGAAGTGGAAGTCGATGTTTTCTTCATTCGACAACCCGCGGCGCACCGCTTCGCCGATCATGGCCTGATCGTCCACCAACAACACCATGGCGGCGTTTTCGTCGGTTTTGAAGCCGTCGAGCTGTAAGTCATTCATGTGCGGTCACCTGAGTACTGCCTGGGCCAGGATTGCTGCTGAGCATAGTCATTTGGCAAAAATCTCCAGCAATCGTGGCGCTATCTTGTCCAGCGGGCGAATTTCTACAGCGGCGTCGATGGCCGCTGCCGCTTTCGGCATGCCATACACCGCGCTGCTTTGTTGGTCCTGAGCGATGGTCAGGTAACCCTGTTGGCGCATGAGTTTAAGCCCCTGCGCGCCATCGCGTCCCATGCCGGTCAATAAAACCCCTACGGCATCGCCATTCCAGTAACTGGCCACACTCTCGAAAAACACATCGATCGAGGGCCGATAGATCTCGTTGACCGGCTCGGCGGTGTACGCCAGCGTGCCGTTTTTCAATAAACGAATATGGTGGTTGGTGCCGGCCAGCAGCACGGTGCCCGCCTGCGGTGGCTCGCCTTCCTGGGCCAGGCGCACGTTCAGGCCGCTGGCGCCGCTGAGCCATTCGGCCATGCCGGCGGCGAACACCTGGTCAACGTGTTGCACCAGCACAATGGCGGCGGAAAAATTTATCGGCAGCCCCTTGAGCAGTATCTCCAGGGCTGCCGGCCCGCCTGCGGAGGAACCGATGGCGATCAGTTTTTGCCGGGAACCTGAGTGGCGCAACGGGCCCGGCGCAGGTCGCACGCGATTGCCCTTGTCGCCGATCAGCCAACCGATGTTGAGGATTTTGCGCAGCAGCGGTGCCGCTGCTTCCTGGGCATTGCCGGCACCGATTGCCGGCGTATCGACCACATCCAAAGCGCCGTGGCCCATGGCCTCGAACACCCGGTGCACGTTCTGCTGGCGGTCGACCGTGACGATCACGATGGCACACGGCGTCTCGGCCATGATTCGCCGCGTCGCCTCGACGCCATCCATCACCGGCATGATCAGGTCCATCAGGATCAGGTCCGGGGTGTTTTCCACGCAACGCTGCACAGCCTCGGCGCCGTTGCTGGCGACCCAGATCACTTGATGCTCCGGCTCAAACGCCAAGGCACGGCGCAGGGCCTCCACCGCCATGGGCATGTCGTTGACGATTGCGATTTTCATGCCCGCGCTCCTCCTATGAGCTCAACCACTGCATCAAGCAGGGCGTCGTCGTGAAAACTGGCTTTGGCTAGATAATAGTCGGCCCCGGCGTCCAGTCCACGACGACGGTCTTCTTCGCGATCCTTGTAGGACACCACCATCACCGGCAGCGATTGCAGGCGGTTGTCCCGGCGCAACAAAGACACCAGTTCGATACCGTCCATGCGCGGCATATCGATGTCGGTGATCAGCAGATCGAAATCCTCGGAACGCAGGGCATTCCAGCCATCCATACCGTCCACCGCCACTGCCACGTCGTAGCCGCGATTGAGCAACAGTTTGCGTTGCAACTCGCGGACGGTCAGCGAGTCGTCGACCACCAGAACCCGTTTGCGCGCGGCTTCGGCCGCCTGATTGCTGTGGCGGGCAATCCGCTCCAGACGCCCGGTATTGAGCAGTTTGTCCACCGATCGCAACATGTCTTCGACGTCGACGATCAGCACCACCGAACCGTCGTCGAGCAGCGCGCCTGCGGAAATGTCCTGCACTTTGCCCAGACGCTCGTCCAGCGGCAAGACCACCAGCGTGCGCTCGCCGACAAACCGCTCGACCGCCACACCGTAGATCGCATCGCGCTCGCGGATGACCACGACCTTGAGGGTTTGCTGATTGTTGGTGCTCGCCGGACGCTGAAGCAATTGGCTGGCCGCAACCAACCCGACATGCCGGCCTTCGTACCAGAAATGCTGACGGCCTTCGACCTGCACGATGTCCGCCGGCTCCAGGTCGCACATGCGCTCGATGTGGGCCAGCGGAAACGCGTACGCCTCTTCGCCGACCTCCACCACCAGGCTGCGCACCACCGACAGGGTCAGCGGCACTTCAAGATGGAAGCGGCTGCCCTCGCCCGCCGTCTGCTCCAGCACCACCGCGCCGCGCAACTGGCGGACCATGTGCTGAACCGCGTCGAGGCCGACGCCACGTCCGGACACTTCAGTGACCGCGTCGCGCAGGCTGAAACCCGGCAGGAACAGGAACGTCAGCAACTCCTCTTCGCTCAACTGCGCGGCGGTGTCGGCCGGGGACAACTGACGCTCGATGATGCTGCGGCGGACCTTTTCCAGGTCGACGCCGTTGCCGTCATCGCTCAGTTCCAGCATCAGCAGACCGGCCTGATGCGAGGCGCGCAGGCGGATTAAACCTTCCTCCGGTTTACCGGCCAGCAGCCGTTGCTCCGGGGATTCGATGCCGTGGTCGACGGCGTTGCGCAGCAGGTGCGTCAGCGGCGCTTCAAGTTTCTCCAGGACGTCGCGATCGACCTGGGTTTTCTCGCCCTCGATCTCCAGCCGCACCTGTTTACCGAGGCTGCGCCCCAGGTCGCGGACCATGCGTACTTGCCCGCTCAGCACATCGGCAAACGGCCGCATGCGGCAGGCCAACGCGGTGTCGTACAGGACTTGCGCGCGTTGACTGGCCTGCCAGGCGAACTCGTCCAGCTCGGCGTTTTTTTCCACCAGCAATTGCTGGGATTCCGCCAGCAACCGACGCGCATCGTCGAGGGCTTCCCGGGCTTCCAGGCTCAAGGTCTGATCCTTGAGATGGACATTGAGGTTTTCCAGCGCCCGCAAGCCGTTGTTCTGCATGCGCTTGAGGCGTTGCATGGTGGCCAGGTGCGGTTTGAGCCGCAGGGTTTCCACCAGGGATTTGCTCGACAGGTCGAGCAGGCTGTTCAAGCGTTCGGCCGTAACGCGCAATACGCGCTCGCCACTTTCGGTGGTGCGTTTGGTCTTGGGCGAGGGCTCGGCGGCAGCTGCCGAAGGGGCTTGCGTGGCGGCTGGCATGGGCGACTCAACCGTGGCCGTCGGCGGCTCCAACTGAAGTTCTGCCATCGGCGGCGCGATGGGGGCAACCGTCGCCATGTGAACAAGCAGCCGTCCCATCAAGACGACATAAGCTTCGATATCCGCAGGCGCCGGTGCGTTGTTCGGCGTCGCGATGCGCATCAGCAAATCGGTGCCCTGCAGCAAGGCATCAATGTGCTCTGGCCGCAGATACAACCGGCCTTCCTGGGCGCTGACCAGGTAATCTTCCATCACATGGGCAACGCTGACGCCGGCATCGACGCCGACAATTCGCGCCGCGCCTTTGAGCGAGTGAGCCGCGCGCATGCACGATTCAAGGTAATCGGCCTGGGTCGGATCGCGTTCAAGCGCCAGCAGCCCCGTGCTCAACACCAGGGTCTGGGCCTCGGCTTCGAGGCTGAACAGTTCCAGCAAAGAGGCGTCGCGCATTTGCTCGGGGGTCATGTGAGGCTCCGGGTCACGGCGGACAGCAGCTGTTCTTCATCCAGCCAACGCAGGCTGCGACCTTTGAATTGCAATACGCCACGGGTGTATTTGGCGCTGGCCTGCGTACCGGAACGCGATGCGGCCTCAAGGAGGCGCTCGTCGATGGCATGGATCCCGTCGACTTCGTCCACCGGCACCACCACCGGCCCGCCGTGGGCCGCGATGATCAACATGCGCGGCATCACGCGCGCACCAGGCGCCACGCTGCTCACGCCGTCGAGCCCGAGCAGTTCCACCAACGACAGGCACGCCACCAGCGCGCCGCGCACATTCGCCACGCCAAGCAAGGCCCGGGAGCGCTGGTGCGGCAGGGAATGAATCGCTTGCAGCGGCGCCACTTCCACCAGGCTGCGGGTGGCCAGGCCCAACCATTCTTCGCCGAGGCGGAACATCAGCAGCGAGCGGGTTTTCACCTCGCTTTCGACCGCGACCGAGACTTGCCCGCGGTCTTCCTGTTGCAACGCATAACGGTCGAGCAAACGCGTAGCGGCCGCCGAGTACACCGCGCAATTGCGGCAATGAATGTGTTCGATCAGCAGCGGGCAGGACTTGTCGCCGTGGATACCGATACGGTTCCAGCAATCGTCGATGGCCTGGGCATCTTCATGGGTGAGGCTAAAGCTGTCGGCGGCATTCATCGTTTACGCTCACTGTTTGCGCGCTCGCTGCGGGCGGCGCGGTCCTGCAATCGTTTGGCGCCCGCCGTGTCGCCCTGTGATTGCAGCAAGGCCGCCAGGTGCATCAACGCGTCGGGATGTTGCGGTTCGAGGTACAACGCCTTGCGATAAAAGCCCTGGGCTTCGAGAGCGCTGCCGGCGACATCGCTGAGCAGTCCCAGCCAGTAAAACACCTGGGCTACCGGTTCATGGCTGCGCAAATAACTTTCGCACGCGGCGCGGGCTTCGGCGCTTTTGCCTTCATTGGCCAGTGCGGTGATGTTTGCCAGCAACGTAGCGGCGTCGGGACTGGCGGCTTTTGTCGCCACCGGCAGCGGCGTCACCGTTGCGAAGGGCCGCAGGCGTACCGGCGCCGGTGTGACGCTGCGCACCGGTTGGCGCACTGGCAATGGCGTCGGCGCGAAGGCCGCAAAAGGCTCGGGCTCTGGCGCGCTATGGCGACTGAACGCAAAAGATTGAGGGATACCAATCGAACGCATGCCCAGGCGCCCCAGCAAACTGCCCTCGGCGGGGCCGATAAACAGCACACCCTCGACATGGGTCAGGCGCTTGAGCACTTCGAACACCTGTTGTTGCGTCGGCTGATCGAAATAGATCAGCAGGTTGCGGCAGAACACGAAGTCATAAGGCGATTCGTTGGCCAGCAACGACGGATCCAGCAGGTTGCCGACCTGTAAACGCACCTGTTCCAGCACGCGCTCGCTGAGGCGATAGGACTCGTCCTCGGCGGTGAAATGCCGCTCGCGGAACGCGATGTCCTGGCCGCGAAACGAATTCTTGCCGTACTGCGCGCGCCTGGCTTTTTCCACAGACAGCGGGCTGACGTCCATGCCTTCGACTTTGAACTGATGTGGTTTGAACCCGGCATCGAGCAAGGCCATGGCAATGGAATAGGGTTCTTCACCGGTGGAACACGGCAGGCTGAGAATCCGCAATGCGCGCATGTTGTTGATATCGGTCAGGCGCTTGGCCGCCAGTTTTGCCAGGGCGGCGAAGGATTCCGGGTAACGGAAAAACCAGGTTTCGGGAACGATCACCGCTTCGATCAGCGCATGCTGCTCATCCTGCGAACCCTGCAAGGTGTGCCAATACTCATCGGCCGTCAGCGCGTTGGACGCCGTGCTGCGCTGGCGCACCGCTCGTTCGATGATCGCTGGGCCCACCGAGGTGACGTCGAGGCCGATGCGCTCTTTTAGGAAATCGAAAAACCGCTGATCGCTGCTCATGGCTGCACCTCAAGCTGCGCCAGGTCCAGCGGGGGTGACGGAAACAGCAGCGCCCGAACTTGCTCGTCCAGCAGATCGGCGACGCGCACCCATTGCAGCAAACCTTGCGCGTCTTCACGCACCGGTCCGAGGTACGGCGCCTGGCGATTATCCAGGCCATAGGGTTGAAAGTCCGCCGGGTTGCAGCGCAGCGTGTCGGTGGCCTGCTCCAGGATCAGCCCGAGCAATTGCGCCTCGGCGGTTTCATCCGCACGGTAATTGACCAGCACCAGGCGCGTGCTGGTACGCGCCTGGGCCGGTTCGCCAAAGGTCAGCGCACTGAGGTCGATTACCGGCACTACCGCGCCGCGATAGGCGAACACCCCGGCGACCCAGTCCGGCGCGCGGGGTATCGGCTTCAACGGCAGGCGCGGCAGCACTTCCGCCACTTCGATCGCTTGCAAGGCATAGCGCTCGCTGCCGATGCGAAACACCAGAAACAATGCATGCATCGCCGGCTTCACGGCGGTGCGTTTAGCCGTGAGTTCGCTCATCAGACTTTGAATCGCGAAACGCCGCCGCGCAGCCCGACGGCCACCTGGCTCAGTTCGTCGATGGCGAAACTGGCCTGACGCAAGGACTCGACGGTCTGGCTGCTGGCATCGCCCAACTGCACCAGTGCATGGTTGATCTGCTCGGCGCCGGTGGCCTGAGCCTGCATGCCTTCGTTGACCATCAACACCCGCGGCGCCAGCGCCTGAACCTGATGGATGATCTGCGACAGCTGCTCGCCGACCTGCTGCACCTCGGACATGCCGCGACGCACTTCTTCAGAAAACTTGTCCATGCCCATGACCCCGGCCGACACCGCCGACTGGATCTCGCGCACCATCTGTTCGATGTCGTACGTGGCCACGGCGGTCTGGTCCGCCAGGCGACGCACTTCGGTGGCAACCACGGCAAATCCACGACCGTATTCACCGGCCTTCTCGGCTTCAATGGCAGCGTTCAGCGACAGCAGGTTGGTCTGGTCCGCGACCTTGACGATGGTCACCACCACTTGATTGATGTTGCCGGCCTTCTCGTTGAGGATCGCCAGTTTGGCGTTGACCAGATCCGCGGCGCCCATCACCGAGTGCATGGTCTCTTCCATTCGCGCCAGGCCCTGCTGCCCGGAACCGGCAGCCACCGAGGCCTGATCGGCAGCGGTGGAGACTTCGGTCATGGTCCGCACCAGGTCACGCGAGGTGGCGGCGATTTCACGGGAAGTGGCACCGATTTCGGTGGTGGTGGCGGCGGTTTCCGTAGCGGTGGCTTGCTGCTGTTTGGAGGTGGCGGCGATTTCCGTCACAGACGTGGTGACCTGCACCGACGAGCGCTGCGCCTGAGACACCAACGAAGTGAGTTCGGCCATCATGTCGTTGAAGCCGGTTTCCACAGCGCCGAATTCGTCCTTGCGCTCCAGGTTCAAGCGGCCGCTGAGGTCGCCGGTACGCATGACTTCGAGGATCTGCACGATGCGGTTCATGGGCGCCATGATCGCGCGCATCAGCAGCAGGCCGCAGAGACCGGCGGCCAATACCGCCACCAGCAGGGAAATGCCCATGATGACTTTCGCGGTGAACACCGCATCATCAATGTAGGCCATGTCCTGATCCGCCACGGCTTTGTTTTCGCGCAGGATGTCATTGAGCTTCATGCGCCCCGCCGTCCAGGTCGGGGTCAGTTGTTCATTGAACAACTTGATGGCCTCGGCTTCCTGATTGCGCTTATGCAAGTCGAGCACTGCGGCCAGGATCTTGCCGTAATTCTCATGGAATTTTTCGAAGGCTGCGAATTCGAGCTTGTCTTCATCCGTGGTGACGGTGGCGCGATAGCTATTCATCGCGTCCTGCACGCGCGCTTCAAAATTCTTGAAGTCTGCGGCGTCCTCGGCACTGATGCCCTGCCCTTCCTTCAAGCCCAGCATTTCCTGGGTCTGGAGATAGCTGTCGACCCAGGCACCACGAATCATCGAGCTGTAATACACCCCGGGGAGCGCGTCGTCACGAACGCTGACTTCGCTGGCCTCGATCTTCAACAGTCGGGAATACGAGACGACGACCATCAGCAACATGATGGCGATAATTACCGCAAAGCTCGCCAAAATGCGTTGGCGCAACGTCCAGTTCTTCACAGTCAGTCCTCGGGGCCATTTCAAATGCTGCGCAGTATAGCCGAGGGCGGTGTTTCATTTATAAGACGGATGCGCGGCGGTTCACATCTCGGCGAATGAGGATGTGGCGGGGCTGAAAAGGCTATCGCCAGCAAGCCGGCTCCTACAGGTGGTCGGTGTCGGGCACGAGTGTTGTGCGCACCGAAGTTCCCTTGTAGGAGCTGGCTTGCCGGCGATGGCGGCCTTGAGGGCGGTGCTGGATTTTAGGGCCTCATCGCCAGCAAGCCGGCTCCTACAGGTGGTGGCGTCGGGCACGAATGTTGTGCGCACCGAAGCTCCCTTGTAGGAGCTGGCTTGCCGGCGATGGCGGTCTTGAGGGCGGTGCAGGATTTTAGGGCCTCATCGCCGGCAAGCCGGCTCCTACAGGTGGTCGGTGTCGGGCATGTATGCTGTGCGCACCGAAAATCCTTTGTAGGAGCCGGCTTGCTGGCGATGGCGGTCTCGGGAGCGAAACAGGATTTGAAGCCGGTTTCTACATGGAAGCCTGGCGCACCTGTTTTTCCAACTCGACTTTCAACGCTGGCTCAAGCTTGAGTTGGCGCGCCAGTTCGTCCAGGTAAGACTTCTCCATGAAGTTCTCCTCGTCCACCAGCATCACGCTCGCGATGTACATCTCGGCCGCCATTTCCGGGGTGCTGGCGGCGCGCGCAACATCGGTTGGATCCAGCGGTTTGTTCAGTTCGGCGTGCAGCCAGTGTTGGAGTTCCTGATCATTGTCGAGTTTGGTGAACTCGCCTTCGATCAACGCACGCTCGCGCTCGTCGACATGACCATCAGCCTTGGCCGCCGCCACCAGCGCCTTGAGAATCGCCTGGCTGTGTTGCTCGACCTGCGCCGTCGGCACGCGGTCCACGGTTTGCGGCTCTTGCTTCGGTGCAGTGCCCTGCTGGGCCTGCCAGTTGCCGTAAGCCTTGTAGGCAATCACGCCCAATGCCGCGAGGCCGCCGTAGACAGCGACTTTGCCGCCGACTTTGCGAGCCTTCTTGTTACCCATCAACAGGCCCATCGCGCCAGCGGCCAATGCACCGCCACCCGCGCCTGACAACAAACTGCCAAGGCCGCCCGAACCACCGCCACCACCAAGCAATCCGCCCAATCCACCGCTGGACGCCTTGTTCTGCGCGCCACCGGTCTTGTTCTGCAACAGGTCCTGGCCGGATTTGAGTAATTGATCGAGCAATCCACGGGTATTCATTCTTGCCGCCTCCACAAAAGGGGTTAACCGGACACATAAGGCCACCAGCCTAGATCGAAAGTGCCCGGCCCTTCCCGGCGAGAGTGCTTCCAGATGTTGCTCACCTCCTGTAACGCTAAAAAGCCCATCGATTAAAAAGATATACACTCAAGCGAATCTATAAAAACCGCCCACCGGGTACTTCTTCATGATGACTTTGCGTCAAATTCGTCATTTCATCGCCGTGGCCGAGACCGGCTCGATCTCTGCCGCCGCGCAAACCGCGTTCATTTCCCAATCGACACTGACCCTGGCCATCCAGCAACTGGAGCAGGAAATCGGCGTCGGGCTGTTCAACCGCCATGCCAAGGGCATGACGCTGACCCACCAGGGCCATCAATTCCTACGCCAGGCACACCTGATTCTGGCAACGGTGGACAACGCCAAACGCAGCCTGCAACAAAGCACCGATCAAGTCGCCGGGCAGTTGATCGTCGGTGTAACCAGTCTCGTCGCCGGTTATTACCTCGCGGACCTGCTCACCCGCTTTCAACGCGCCTACCCCAACGTCGAGATCCGCGTGATGGAGGACGAACGCCCGTACATCGAGCATTTGCTGGTCAGCGGCGAGATCGATGTCGGTGTGCTGATCCTCTCCAACCTCGAAGACCGCCACGCCCTGCAAACCGAAGTACTCACCCATTCGCCTCACCGTTTATGGCTGCCGGCCCAGCATCCGCTGCTGGAACACGACAGCATCAACCTGGCCGACGTCGCCCGTGAGCCGCTGATTCAACTGAACGTTGATGAAATGGACCGCAACGCCCAGCGCATGTGGTCGGCGGCGTCGCTTCAACCGCGCATCACCCTTAAAACCGCTTCGACCGAAGCGGTACGAAGCCTGGTGGCCGCCGGATTGGGCGTGTCGATCCAGCCCGACATGACCTATCGCCCCTGGTCATTGGAGGGCGACATCATCGAAGCGCGGCCGATTGCCGACCTGAGCCAGACCCTCGACGTCGGCCTGGCCTGGCGCCGCGGCACGGCGCGTCCGGCACTGGTCGACCCGTTCCTGACCGTCGCGCGCGAGCAGCCCCACGGCGGGCGCAAGCCATCTATTTAATCGAACGCCACCTTCAGTATTTAGTATTTGTAGACCTCGGATCCGGGCACTAGTCTTGGAACATCTATAAGACGGCCGGGCCCCAGTCACAGGGAGCAGCATGGCCACACAAGAAAAGAGAACCCGAAAAATGGCTGGCGCGCAGACCCCGTTGTTCACCGCGTTGTTGATCGATGGCGAACTGGTCGCGGGTCAGGGTTTTGTCGAACCAATCCTCAACCCGGCCACCGGTGAAGTGCTGACGCACATTGCCGAAGCCAGCACCGAGCAAGTCGAAGCCGCGATCCTCGCCGCGCACCGTGCGTTCGCCAGTTGGTCGCGGACCACGCCGCAGCAGCGCTCGAACCTGCTGCTGGACATCGCCAATGCCATCGAAAAACAAGCCGACCTGCTCGCCCGCCTCGAATCCCTGAACTGCGGCAAACCGTTGCACCTGGCGCGTCAGGACGACTTGAGCGCGACGGTCGACGTGTTCCGCTTTTTCGCCGGCGCGGTGCGCTGCCAAACCGGCCAGCTCAGCGGCGAGTACCTGCCGGGTTATACCAGCATGGTGCGCCGCGATCCGATTGGCGTGGTCGCCTCGATTGCACCGTGGAACTACCCGATCATGATGGCCGCGTGGAAAATCGCCCCGGCCCTCGCTGCCGGTAACACGCTGGTGTTCAAGCCTTCCGAGCACACGCCGCTGTCGATCCTGGCCCTGGCGCCCGCACTGGCCGAAATCCTCCCACGCGGCGTGATCAACATCATTTGCGGCGGCGGTGAAGGCGTGGGCAGCCACTTGGTCAGCCACCCGAAAATCCGCATGGTGTCGCTGACCGGCGATATCGTCACCGGGCAAAAAATCCTGCAGGCCGCAGCGAAAACCCTGAAACGCACGCACCTCGAACTCGGCGGCAAGGCCCCGGTGATCGTCTGCAACGATGCCGACATTCAGGCGGTAGTCGAAGGCGTGCGCACGTACGGTTACTACAACGCCGGCCAGGATTGCACCGCCGCCTGCCGCATTTATGCACAGGCCGGCATTCATGACCGCCTGGTGGCCGAACTCGGCGCAGCGGTCAGCAGCCTGCGCTTCGCTGGTAAACGCGATGCCGACAACGAAATCGGGCCGCTGATCACCACCCGCCAGCGCGACCGCGTGGCCAGTTTCGTCGAACGCGCCCTGGGTCAGCCGCACATCGAGCGCGTGACCGGCGCGGCCGTGCATTCCGGTGCCGGCTTCTATTACCAACCGACGTTGCTGGCCGGCTGCAAGCAGAGCGATGAAATCGTCCAGCGCGAAGTGTTCGGGCCGGTGGTCACCGTGACCCGCTTCGATGGGCTCGAACAAGCCGTGGACTGGGCCAACGATTCGGAATACGGCCTGGCTTCCTCGATCTGGACCCAGAACCTGGACAAGGCGATGCAGGTCGCCGCGCGCTTGCAGTACGGCTGCACCTGGATCAACAGCCATTTCATGCTGGTCAGCGAAATGCCCCATGGCGGCCTGAAACGCTCGGGCTACGGCAAAGACCTGTCCAGCGATTCGCTTCAGGACTACAGCGTGGTGCGGCACATCATGGCGCGCCACGGACAGCATTTATAAAAGCGCACTACGCTAACAATTAGCCGTAAAGGCATTAGCGCAGAAACGCTGGAACACCGCGAATTCCTTGTAGGAGCCGGCTTGCCGGCGATGGCGTCCGAAAGGACATCGCAAGGCTTAAAGGCCTCTTCGCCGGCAAGCCGGCTCCTACAAGGGCCGTGTTTACAACGCTGAACCACGTTCAAAACTGCCCCGACCATAATTTAAAGAAGAGGGAATTCCCATGTTCGTGCACAAGACCGCACTGCTCAGTGCAATCACCACAGCGCTGTTGGCCAGCGCCAGTATCCAGGCCGCCGAACCGCTGAAAGCCGTCGGTGCCGGCGAAGGTCAGCTGGATATCGTGGCTTGGCCCGGCTACATCGAACGTGGCGAAAGCGACAAGGCCTACGACTGGGTGACCAGTTTCGAGAAGGAAACCGGCTGCAAGGTCAACGTCAAAACAGCCGCCACTTCCGATGAGATGGTCAGCCTGATGTCCAAGGGCGGTTACGACCTGGTGACCGCATCGGGCGACGCGTCGCTGCGGTTGATCGTTGGCAAACGCGTGCAGCCGATCAACACCGCGTTGATTCCGAACTGGAAGAACATCGACCCGCGTCTGAAGGATGGCCAGTGGTACGTCGTCAACAAACAAACCTACGGCACTCCGTATCAGTGGGGCCCGAACGTGTTGATGTACAACACCAACGTCTTCAAGACGGCCCCGGACAGCTGGGGTGTGGTGTTCGAGGAACAGAACCTGCCGGACGGCAAGTCCAACAAGGGTCGGGTCCAGGCCTACGACGGTCCGATCTACATCGCCGATGCAGCGCTCTATCTCAAGGCGAAACGGCCGGAACTGGGAATCAAGGACCCGTACCAGCTCAACGAAGAACAATACAAGGCCGCGCTGGACCTGCTTCGCAAGCAGCAGCCTCTGATCCACCGCTACTGGCATGACGCGACCGTGCAGATGAGTGACGTCAAGAACGAAGGCGTCGTGGCGTCCAGCACCTGGGGCTACATGGTCAACGGCCTGGTGGCGGACAAGCAGCCAGTGGCCTCGGTCATTCCGAAAGAAGGCGCAACGGGCTGGGCCGACACCACCATGCTGCACGCCGACGCCAAGCACCCGAACTGCGCTTACAAGTGGATGGACCATTCGCTGCAACCGAAAGTCCAGGGTGACCTGGCCGCCTGGTTCGGTTCGTTGCCGTCGGTTCCGGCGGGGTGCAAAGAGAGCGAATTGCTCGGTGCCGAAGGCTGCAAGACCAACGGTTTCGACCAGTTCGACAAGATCGCCTTCTGGAAAACCCCGCAGGCTGAAGGCGGCAAGTTCGTGCCGTACAGCCGCTGGACCCAGGACTACATCGCGATCATGGGCGGTCGCTGACGCCTGAAGGTCCTTCGGACCTTATCGCCGGCAAGCCGGCTCCTACAAAGTACGCGTACCCCCTGTAGGAGCTGGCTTGCCAGCGATGCTTTTCAGATTTGATATTTCGGAGCACCGCACCATGACGCTTGCAGTCCAGTTCACCAACGTTTCCCGTCTGTTCGGCGAAGTGAAAGCCGTAGACCGGGTTTCCATCGACATCCAGGACGGCGAGTTCTTCTCCATGCTGGGCCCTTCCGGCTCGGGCAAAACCACGTGTTTGCGCCTGATCGCCGGTTTCGAACAACCGAGCGCAGGCTCGATCCGGATTCACGGCAATGAAGCCGCCGGGCTGCCGCCGTATGAGCGTGACGTCAACACGGTGTTTCAGGATTACGCCCTGTTCCCGCACATGAACGTACTCGACAACGTCGCCTACGGTTTGAAAGTCAAAGGCGTCGGCAAGGCTGAACGCCAGAAACGCGCTGAAGAAGCCCTCGACATGGTCGCCCTCGGCGGCTACGGCGCGCGTAAACCGGTGCAACTGTCGGGCGGTCAGCGCCAGCGTGTGGCCCTGGCCCGCGCATTGGTCAATCGTCCTCGGGTGCTGCTGCTCGACGAACCGCTGGGCGCCCTCGACTTGAAGCTTCGCGAGCAAATGCAGAGCGAGCTGAAAAAGCTGCAACGCCAGCTCGGCATCACCTTCATCTTCGTCACCCACGACCAGACCGAAGCCTTGTCGATGTCTGACCGTGTGGCGGTGTTCAACAAGGGGCGCATCGAACAAGTCGATACCCCGCGCAACCTCTACATGAAACCGGCAACCACCTTTGTCGCGGAATTCGTCGGCACCTCCAACGTGATTCGCGGCGATCTGGCGCAGCAGCTCAGCGGCAATCCGCAGCCGTTTTCGATTCGCCCGGAACACGTGCGTTTCGCCGACGGCCCGTTGGCCAGCCACGAAATCGAAGTCAGTGGTTTGCTCCACGACGTTCAGTACCAGGGCAGCGCCACCCGTTATGAACTGAAGCTGGAAAACGGCCAGACCCTGAACATCAGCCAGGCCAACAACCAATGGCTGGACGTCAGCGCGCAACATCAGACCGGGCAACGCATCAGCGCACGCTGGGCACGGGAAGCGATGATCCCGCTGCACGACACCGTTGCCGGCGGGGTGTGAGATGACCAGCGTGGCTCTCCCTCAATCCCCGGCCAGCGGCTCGCCGTTGCGCAGGTTTTCCAACCTGCTGTATCGCCGGCCGAACTTTTACCTGTCGCTGCTGCTGGTGCCGCCGCTGTTGTGGTTCGGCGCGATCTACCTCGGTTCGCTGCTGGTGCTGTTGTGGCAAGGCTTCTACACCTTCGACGACTTCACCATGGCGGTCACGCCCGACCTGACCCTGGCGAACTTCACCGCGCTGTTCCAGCCGTCGAACTTCGACATCATTCTGCGTACCCTGAGCATGGCCGTCGTGGTGTCGATTGCCAGCGCCATTGTCGCGTTCCCGATTGCCTACTACATGGCGCGCTACACCACCGGCAAGACCAAGGCGTTTTTCTACATCGCGGTGATGATGCCGATGTGGGCCAGTTACATCGTCAAGGCGTATGCGTGGACGTTGCTGCTGGCCAAGGGCGGCGTGGCACAGTGGTTCGTTCAACACCTGGGACTGGAGCCTGTCTTGCAGTTTGTGCTGGGCATTCCGGGCGTGGGTGGCAGCACCTTGTCGACCTCGCACCTGGGGCGCTTCATGGTGTTCGTCTACATCTGGCTGCCGTTCATGATCCTGCCGATTCAGGCCTCGCTGGAACGCCTGCCGCCGTCGTTGCTGCAAGCCTCCGCCGACCTCGGCGCCAAGCCGCGCCAGACCTTTATGCAAGTGATTCTGCCGTTGTCGATTCCGGGCATCGCCGCCGGGTCGATCTTCACGTTTTCGCTGACCCTGGGCGACTTCATCGTGCCGCAACTGGTGGGCCCGCCGGGGTACTTCGTCGGCAGCATGGTGTACGCCCAACAAGGCGCGATCGGCAACATGCCAATGGCCGCGGCGTTCACGCTGGTGCCGATTGTGTTGATCGCCATTTACCTGACCATCGTCAAACGACTGGGGGCCTTCGATGCACTCTGAGAAAGCTTCTTTAGGGTTGCGCATCGCAGCCTGGGGCGGGTTGGTGTTTCTGCACTTCCCGATCCTGATCATCTTCCTCTACGCGTTCAACACCGAAGACGCGGCGTTCAGCTTTCCACCCAAGGGCTTCACCCTGAAGTGGATCGGCGTGGCGTTCGCACGGCCGGATGTACTGGAAGCGATCAAGCTGTCGCTGCAGATCGCCTCCGTCGCGACGTTGATCGCGTTGGTGCTCGGCACGCTGGCGTCGGCGGCGTTGTACCGGCGAGATTTCTTCGGCAAGCAAGGCATCTCGCTGATGCTGATTTTGCCCATCGCATTGCCGGGGATCATCACCGGGATCGCGCTGTTGGCGACCTTCAAGACGCTGGGCATCGAGCCGGGGATGTTCACCATCATCGTCGGCCACGCGACCTTCTGTGTGGTGATCGTCTACAACAACGTCATCGCCCGGTTGCGCCGCACTTCACACAGTTTGATCGAAGCCTCAATGGACCTCGGCGCCGATGGCTGGCAGACCTTCCGCTACATCGTCCTGCCGAACCTCGGCTCGGCGTTGCTGGCCGGCGGCATGCTCGCGTTTGCGCTGTCGTTCGACGAAATCATCGTCACCACCTTCACCGCCGGCCATGAACGCACCCTGCCGCTGTGGCTGCTCAACCAGCTCAGCCGCCCACGGGACGTGCCGGTGACCAACGTCGTCGCGATGCTGGTGATGATGGTGACCATGCTGCCGATTCTCGGCGCCTATTACCTGACCCGTGGTGGTGAAAGCGTGGCGGGAAGTGGCGGGAAGTAACGAACAACTCAATATCCACTGTAGAAACCGAATCCTGTGTAGGAGCGAGGCTTGCCCGCGAAGGCGTCCTCGAG
>NZ_JAGYFX010000094.1:0-22968 GCF_019946615.1 Pseudomonas sp. BF-R-01 | reverse complement strand
GTATCAGTCAACATTGATATCGCCTGACACACCGCCATCGCCAGCAAGCCGGCTCCTACAGGTCCGTGTGATTTAGGCGTATCGCCGCCACCGATCCAGCGCGATCACCAACAACGCAATAACCACAAACCCCGCCAACAATCCTCCTGCATTCACAAACACCTGTGGATAACCCAGCTTGTCGACATCAATGAACGGATAGGGATAAACCGCCAGCAGATGCCCGCGCAGCAGCGCGTAAGCGAAGTACAGCAACGGGTAAATCACCCACAACGCAATATGCCGCAGACGCAGGGTGCCTTTGGGCACACACAACCACCACCAGGCCAGAAACAGCAACGGCATGACGTCGTGCATCAGCTCATCGGCCAGCCATTGCCAACCTTCGGGATGCCACAGATGGCGCAACAGAATGTTGTAGGCAAGGCCGACCACGGCGATGCTCACGGCAATCGCGCCGCTCACCCCCGGCTGCAAAAACCAGCGGCGCGCGGCCGACTCGCGGGACGTCAGTGCGCAGGTCAGCACGGTCGCCACCAGCGTGTTGCTGAGCACGGTGAAGTAGCTGAAAAAACTCACCAGCCCGCCCAGCAGACTGGCGACCAGCGTCCAGCGCGAATAGAAAATCAGGTACAGCTGAATGCTCAATCCCGCCCAGCCGAGGACAGCAGCCACGGCCACAAAACGACGGCGCACGGCAGGTTGCATGATCATGTTCAGAGCGGTCGCTTGGTACGCATCAACTTGACGTACAAGCGTTCGACTTTCTCCCGCGCCCACGGGGTCTTGCGCAGGAAGGTCAGGCTCGACTTGATGCTCGGATCACTCTTGAAGCAGCGGATATCGATGCGCTCGGCCAGCCCCGACCATTCGTAATGTTCAACCAGCGCGTTGAGGATCTGCTCCAGTGTCACGCCATGCAGCGGGTTGTTGTTCTGTTCGGTCATGCCGGGCCTTCGAGCGATAGATGAATTGGAAGCCGCGCACCTTAGCCGAGGGCCGCCTTGGGGGAAAGGCGTCTGTGCGCTATCTGTTGAATGTAGGCGAAACGGAACAAAACATTTGAATGGCATCACGCAATCCCTTGTAGGAGCGGCCGGGCGGCGTTCCGTTTGCCAGCGATGGGGCCATTGAATCTTGCATAGAACGTGAGACCGCCATCGCCGGCAAGCCGGCTCCTACAGGGTGTTGTGGTGTGCTGACTGTTACCGAATCAACAAAAATTCATCTCGGCAAAAGGCCTTTCTCTATTTGTAACAGAACATTATCCTTACGCCCGAACCTGCTGAAACGCTTCCGCTAACCGCTTCGCCCCTCACTCCCCAGAAAAAGATCAAGAATTTCTCCTCTATGCCTTACGTTCAATTTTTGCGAGACAGCGCTGTCTGCATGCCTGTTTCCCAGCGAAAAGTCCTCAACCTGATCAGCGGATTCACCGCGCTGGGCCTCGCCACCTGCGTTCAGGCCACCCCGGCCTTCGATAGCGAATCGCCGTGGATGCTCGGCGACTGGAACGGCGCGCGCACCGAACTTTCGGAAAAGGGCTACGACTTCAAAGTCGATTACACCGGTGAAATGGGCAGCAATCTGCACGGCGGCTACGACCACGATCGCACCGCGCGCTACAGCGATCAGTTCGGCCTCGGCACGCATCTCGATCTGCAGAAGATCCTCGGTTGGGACGACGCTGAATTTCAGCTGACCATCACCGAACGTAACGGCAACAACATCAGCAACGACCGGATCAACGATCCGCGGGTCGGCGGTTTCACTTCAGCGCAAGAAGTCTGGGGTCGCGGGCAAACCTGGCGCCTGACGCAGATGTGGTATCAGCAGAAATTCTTCGATCAGAAGCTCGACATCAAGGTCGGCCGTTTCGGCGAAGGCGAAGATTTCAACAGTTTCCCCTGCGACTTCCAGAACCTGGCGTTCTGCGGCTCCCAGGTCGGTAACTGGGTCGGGGGCATCTGGTACAACTGGCCGGTCAGCCAGTGGGCGATGCGGGTCAAGTATCACCTGACGCCAGAGCTGTACGCGCAGGTCGGCGCGTATGAGCAGAACCCGTCGAACCTTGATCGCGGCAATGGTTTCAAGCTCAGCGGCAGCGGCACCCAAGGCGCAATTTTGCCGGTGGAGCTGGTGTGGACGCCGAAGCTCAACGGCCTGCCGGGCGAATACCGCGCCGGTTACTACTACAGCAACGCCAACGCTACCGATGCCTACAAGGACAGCAATGGCCAGCCCGCCGCCCTGAGTGGCGAGGCCTACCGCAGCGCGTCAAGCAAGCACGGCGTCTGGCTGGGTGTGCAGCAGCAGATCACCAGCCGCGCCAGCGACAATTCCCGTGGCCTGAGCGTGTTCGCCAACGGCACGATGCACGACAAGAAGACCAACGCCATCGACAACTATGTCCAGGCGGGCGTCGTCTACAAAGGCTTGTTCGATGCGCGTGCCAAGGACGACATCGGTTTCGCCCTCGCCCGTGTTCACGTCAACCCGGCCTACCGAAAGAACGCCGAGGCGAGCAATCAGGCCCACGCAGTCTCCGACTTCGACGATCCGTCCTTCCTGCCGCCGCAGGACACCGAATACAGCGCCGAACTCTATTACGGCGTGCACGTCACGAACTGGCTGACCGTGCGCCCGAACCTGCAATACATCCGCCACCCCGGTGGCGTGGACAAGGTCGATGACGCGCTGATTGGCGGGATCAAGATCCAGTCATCGTTCTAAAGAACAACGCAAAACCCTGTAGGAGCCGGCTTGCTGGCGATAGCGGTGTGTCAGTCGACACATCTGTCGCCTGAAAGGACGCCATCGCCAGCAAGCCGGCTCCTACAAGGACCGCGTTAACAGTTCCAGTTTTTACATGAACCCTGCCCGCGCCGGATCGTCATCTACAGTGAACTTGCGCGGGACTACTTGAAACGTCACGGAGAACCACACTATGAGCACTGATGGTGCTTTGAGTCGAAGCCGTCTATTGCCGACCCTGCTCGGCATTCTGCTTCTGCTAATGGGCCTGGCCATGCTGGCCGGGGGGATCAAGCTGAGCATGCTCGGCGGCTCGCTGTATTACCTGCTGGCCGGTATCGGCCTGGCGCTGACCGGCGTGCTGCTGATCCTTGCCCGCCGCGCAGCCTTGGGCCTGTACGCGCTGGTGCTGTTCGCCAGCACCGTTTGGGCCTTGTGGGAAGTTGGCCTCGACTGGTGGCAACTGGTGCCGCGTCTGGCAATGTTGTTCGCGCTGGGCATCGTCATGCTGCTGCCGTGGTTCCGTCGTCCGCTGCTGCGCGAAGGCGCTGCACCGAAAGGCACCGGCGCACTGAGCGTGGCCGTGGTGCTCGCGGGCGTGACCGCACTGGCCAGCCAATTCACCAACCCCGGTGAAATCAAAGGCCAACTGGACCGCGACAGCGTACCGGGCATGACCAACACCGCCCCGGCCATGCCCGACGGTGACTGGAACTCCTACGGCCGCAGCGCTCACGGTGACCGTTACTCGCCGCTGGCGCAGATCACCCCGCAGAACGTCAACAAGCTCGTTCCGGCCTGGACCTACCGTACCGGCGACCTGCCGGGGCCGAACGATCCGGGTGAAACCACCGCTGAAAACACCCCGCTGAAAGCCAACGGCATGCTCTATGTGTGTACGCCGCACAGCCAAGTGATCGCACTGGACCCGGACACCGGCAAGGAAATCTGGCGTTTCGATCCGAAGCTCTCCACGCAAAACGCGGCGAACTTCAAGGGTTGGGCGCACATGACCTGCCGTGGCGTGACGTATCACGATGACGCGGCTTACGCCTCCGAGCAGAGCCCGACCGGCAGCGCCAGCGCGCCTGTCGCCAGCGTTTGCCCACGCCGTATCTTCCTGCCGACCGCCGACACCCGCCTGATCGCCCTGAACGCCGACACCGGCAAGATGTGCGAAGACTTCGGCGACAAAGGCCAGGTCGACCTGCGCGCCAACATCGGTGGTTTCACCGCCGGCGGTTACTACTCCACCTCGCCTCCAGCGGTCACCAAGGATCTGGTGGTGATTGGCGGCCACGTCACCGACAACGTCTCCACCGACGAGCCGAGCGGCGTGATCCGCGCGTTCGACGTGCACACCGGCAAACTGGTGTGGAACTGGGACAGCGGCAACCCGGACGACACCACGCCGATTGCCGAAGGCAAGGTCTACACCCGCAACTCGCCGAACATGTGGTCCATGTTCGCCGTCGACGAAAAACTCGGCATGCTGTACCTGCCGATGGGCAACCAGACGCCGGACCAGTTCGGTGGCGCTCGCACTCCGGAATCGGAACTGCACGCCGCCGGCCTGACCGCCCTCGACATTGGCACCGGTAAAGTGCGCTGGCACTTCCAGTTCACCCACCATGACCTGTGGGACATGGACGTTGGTGGCCAGCCAACCCTGATGGACCTGAAAACCGCAGACGGCGTGAAGCCGGCGGTACTCGCGTCCACCAAGCAAGGCAGCATCTACGTACTGGATCGCAGCACCGGCCAGGCGATTGTGCCGATCAACGAAGTGCCGGTTCCGCAAGGCGCTGTCGAAGGTGATCACACCTCGCCGACCCAACCGAAATCCGACCTCAACCTCATGCCGCCGCCGCTGCAAGAGCGCGACATGTGGGGCGTGACGCCGTTCGACCAACTGATCTGCCGGATCGACTTCAAGTCCATGCGCTACGACGGCCCGTTCACCCCGCCGTCGCTGCAGGGTTCGATCGTGTATCCAGGCAACTTCGGCGTGTTCGACTGGGGCGGCATCTCGGTTGACCCGGTGCGTCAGATCGCTTTCGTGAACCCGAGCTACATGGCGTTCAAATCGAAACTGATCCCGGCCGCCGAAATCGCAGCCCAAGGCCCGCGTAAAAGCGAAACCGAAGGCGTGCAGCCCAACAAAGGCGCGCCGTACGGCGTAGTCCTCGAAGCATTGCTGTCGCCAATGGGCCTGCCGTGCCAGGCGCCGGCATGGGGTTATGTAGCGGCGATCGACCTGACCACCGCCAAAGTCCTGTGGAAACACAAGAACGGCACCGTGCGCGACAGCTCGCCGGTTCCGATCCCGCTGAGCATGGGCGTGCCTAGCCTGGGCGGCACCTTCACCACCGCCGGTGGCGTTGGCTTCCTGAGCGGCACCCTCGACCAGTACCTGCGTGCCTACGACGTGAAAAACGGCAAGCAACTGTGGGAAGGTCGCCTGCCTGCGGGCGCGCAAACCACACCGATGACCTACACCGGCAAGGACGGCAAGCAATACGTGCTCGTCGTGGCGGGTGGTCACGGGTCGCTGGGCACCAAGCAAGGTGACTATGTGATTGCGTACAAACTGTCCGAGTAGGTTTTAGCGGCGGTTAAAGCAAAGGCGACTCCCGTGAGGGGGTCGCCTTTTTTTGTGATCCCTTGTAGGAGCCGGCTTGCCGGCGATGGCGGTTCAACATTCAACGTTGATGTCGGCTGACAGGACGCTATCGCTGGCAAGCCAGCTCCTACAGGGTTTGCATGTTGATCTATAAATTTGTGGGCAACAAAAAACCCGCCGTAGCGGGTTTTTCATTACAGCGGCCAGCGGATCAGAAATCCTCCAGCCGCCACACTTCATAAGCCGGTGTCTCGTAGGGATGGCTCTGTTTCAAAGCCGCCACCACCGAACGGATCAACTCATCCGCCACCACCAGCTCAACTTTCCATTCCTCGACCTGTTCGACCTGCCCTGCTTCGCCAATGAACGGCTGACTGCCCTCCATTGGACGAAACTGACCCAGGCCCAACACCTGCCATGCGCAGTGTTCGTAAGCACCGATTCGCCCGCCACCGGCAGCGAACACAGCGCTTTTGACCACTTCGACATGACTGGTCGGAACAAAGAAGCTGAGCTTGTACACGGCGCTTAGTTCACCCACACGCGAGCGTTACGGAACATACGCATCCATGGCGCGTCTTCGTTCCAGTCTTCCGAACGCCACGAGTTCTGCACGGCGCGGAACACACGTTCCGGGTGCGGCATCATGATCGTCACGCGACCGTCGCGGCTGGTCAAACCGGTGATCCCGCGCGGCGAGCCGTTCGGGTTGGCCGGGTACTTCTCGGTGACCTTGCCATGGTTGTCGACGAAACGCATCGCCACGCAACCCGACAGATCGGCTTCCAGCAACGCTTCTTCACTGGAGAACTCGGCATGACCTTCACCGTGTGCGATGGCGATCGGCATGCGCGAACCGGCCATGCCTTGCAGGAAGATCGAGTTCGACTCCTGGACCTGAACCATCGCCACACGGGCTTCGAACTGCTCGGAACGGTTACGCACGAAGTGCGGCCAGAACTCGCTGCCCGGAATCAGCTCGTGCAGGTTGGACATCATCTGGCAACCGTTGCACACGCCAAGGGTGAAGCTGTCGCTACGTTCGAAGAAACCCTGGAACGCATCACGGGCGCGGCTGTTGAACAGCGCGGACTTGGCCCAGCCTTCACCGGCGCCCAGTACGTCGCCGTAGGAGAAACCGCCGCAAGCGACCATGCCCTTGAAGTCGTTCAGGTCGACACGGCCGGCCAGAATGTCGCTCATGTGCACGTCGATTGCGTTGAAACCGGCGCGGTCAAACGCGGCCGCCATTTCCACCTGACCGTTGACGCCCTGCTCACGCAGCACGGCAACCTGTGGGCGGATGTTTTTCTTGATGTAAGGCGCGGCGACGTCCTGGTTGACGTCGTAGCTCAGCTTGACGCTCAGGCCCGGGTTGTCTTCTTCCAGCAGCACGTCGAACTCTTGCTCGGCGCAGTCGGCGTTGTCACGCAGACGCTGGATCTGGTAGCTGGTTTCAGCCCATGTACGCTGCAGCAGACGACGCTGACCTTCGAACACGGTTTCGCCGTTGAAGGTGATGCTGATCTCGCCGTTGTTCATCGGCTGACCGATCACCGACACGCACTCACCCAAACCAGCGGCGCTGAACTGCGCGAGGATGTCCGGAGTCGCGTCCTGGCGAACCTGGATCACGGCGCCCAGTTCTTCGTTGAACAGGATCGCTGCGATGTCGGCGGAGGTTTCCGCCAGACCGTCGAGGTTCAGGCTCAGGCCGCAGTGACCGGCGAAGGCCATTTCCACGGCGCTGGTCAGCAGACCACCGTCGGAACGGTCGTGGTAGGCCAGCAGGTGACCGTCGGCGTTCAGGCCCTGGATCACCGCGAAGAAGGCTTTCAGGTCTTCGGCATCATCGACGTCCGGCGCTTGCGAGCCGAGCTTGCCGTGAACCTGGGCCAGGATCGAGGCGCCCATGCGGTTCTGGCCACGGCCCAGATCGATCAGGATCAGGTCGGTGGTGCCCTTGTCCATGCGCAGTTCCGGGGTCAGGGTCTGACGGATGTCAGCCACTGGCGCGAAACCGGTCACGATCAGGGACATTGGCGAGGTGACGGTCTTGTCTTCGCCGTTGTCACTCCAGCGCGTGGCCATGGACATGGAGTCCTTGCCCACCGGAATGGTGATGCCCAGCTCAGGGCACAGTTCCATGCCGACCGCTTTCACGGTGTCGTACAGACGCGCGTCTTCACCCGGGTGACCGGCTGCGGACATCCAGTTCGCCGACAGCTTGATGTCGGAGATCTTGTTGATGCGCGAAGCGGCGATGTTGGTCAGGGTTTCGCCGATGGCCATGCGGCCCGACGCCGGAGCGTCCAGCAGAGCCAGCGGAGTGCGCTCGCCCATGGCCATGGCTTCACCGGTGTAGACGTCGAAGCTGGTGGCGGTGACGGCAACGTCGGCCACCGGAACCTGCCACGGGCCGACCATCTGGTCACGGGCCACGAGGCCGGTGATGGTGCGGTCGCCGATGGTGATCAGGAAGCTTTTGCTCGCCACGGCCGGGTGATGCAGAACGCGTTCGACGCAGTCTGCAATCTCCAGCGTCGATGGATCGAAATCGTCGCCCAGCTCGTTTTCACGAACGGCCGAACGGTGCATGCGCGGGGCTTTGCCCAGCAGCACTTCCAGCGGCATGTCCACCGGGCTGTTGCCGAAGTGGCTGTCGGTGACGGTCAGTTGTGGCTCGGCAGTGGCTTCGCCGACCACGGCGAACGGGCAACGCTCGCGCTCGCAGATCGCCTGGAAGCGTTCGAAGTCAGCAGGGCCGACGGCCAGAACGTAGCGTTCCTGGGATTCGTTACTCCAGATTTCGTGCGGGGCCATGCCCGGCTCGTCGTTTGGAATATTGCGCAGTTCGAAGCGGCCACCACGGTTGCCGTCGTTGACCAGTTCCGGGAAGGCGTTGGACAGACCGCCCGCACCCACGTCGTGGATGAAGCTGATCGGGTTCTTGTCACCCAGTTGCCAGCAACGGTCGATGACTTCCTGGCAGCGACGTTCCATCTCAGGGTTTTCGCGCTGAACCGAAGCGAAGTCCAGGTCAGCCGAGCTGGTGCCGGTGGCCATGGAGGAAGCAGCGCCGCCGCCCAGACCGATCAGCATCGCCGGGCCGCCGAGCACGATCAGCTTGGAGCCGACGGTGATCTCGCCTTTCTGTACGTGTTCGGCACGGATGTTACCCATGCCGCCGGCCAGCATGATCGGCTTGTGGTAACCGCGAACTTCGTCGCCACGCGGAGTGGTGATCGATTGTTCGAAGGTACGGAAGTAACCGGTCAGGGCCGGACGACCAAATTCGTTGTTGAACGCGGCGCCACCCAGTGGGCCTTCGATCATGATGTCCAGCGCGGTGACGATGCGCTCAGGCTTGCCGTACGGCACTTCCCACGGCTGTTCGAAGCCAGGGATCTGCAGGTTCGACACGGTGAAACCGGTCAGGCCGGCCTTTGGCTTGGCGCCACGACCGGTAGCGCCTTCGTCGCGGATCTCGCCACCGGAACCGGTGGACGCACCCGGGAACGGGGCAATCGCGGTCGGGTGGTTGTGCGTTTCGACTTTCATCAAAATGTGCACCGGCTCCTGTACCGCGCCGTACTGGCGGGTTTCAGGGTCCGGGAAGAAACGGCCGGCGACATTACCGACGATCACCGAAGCGTTGTCCTTATAAGCGGACAGAACGCCTTCGCTGTGCATCTGGTAAGTGTTCTTGATCATGCCGAACAGGCTTTTTTCCTGGCTCTGACCGTCGATGTCCCAACTGGCGTTGAAGATCTTGTGACGGCAGTGCTCGGAGTTCGCCTGGGCGAACATCATCAGTTCGATGTCGTGCGGGTTGCGCTTCAAACCAACGAAGGCGTTGACCAGGTAGTCGATCTCGTCTTCGGCCAGGGCCAGGCCCAGCTCGGTGTTGGCTTTTTCCAGCGCGGCGCGGCCGCCACCCAACACGTCGATCGCGGTCAGCGGCTTCGGTTCGGCGTGGCTGAACAGGCCGGCGGCCTGTTCAAGGTTGGCGAGGACGATCTGGGTCATGCGGTCATGCAGCACATCGGAGATCAGCTGCGCTTCGGCGTCGCTGAACTGGCCGGCGACGTAGAACGCGATACCGCGCTCCAGGCGCTGGATCTTGCTCAGGCCGCAATTGCGAGCGATGTCGCTGGCCTTGCTGGACCACGGCGAGATGGTGCCGAAACGCGGCAACACCAGGAACAGGCGACCGGTCGGTTCTTGAACCGGTACGCTTGGACCGTACTTCAGAAGGCGCGCGAGCACCTGCTGTTCGTCGCCGGTCAGGACGCCGGTAACTTCGGCGAAGTGAGCGAATTCAGCATACAAGCCGCTGACAGCCGAAACCTTCTGGCTCAGTTGCTCAAGGAGTTTGCTGTGGCGAAAGGCAGAAAGGGCAGGAGCGCCGCGCAGGATCAACATCTTCGGGACAGCCTCGGGAAGGGGTGTGCTTTGAGGCCGTGCATTCTAGCCTAAACCGCCCGCGACATCACCCGAAACGGTACGGGCGGCGTCACCCGGACGTCGGGCCGGGTATCCGGACCTGAAACTGCGGTCGGCCAGGTGTTATTTTTTGTGTCACAAAAAGCCATTCGAGCCCATTCCTGCGGGCTCCAGAGCGGTTTTTCGCTCTCTAGCAGACAAGGCCTTCGCTGTCGAGATATGGCGCTCGTGGTCCTTTGCGTATACTGCGCAGATGTTTTCCCCAACGGCTTTGCGTCCGCGGTACGCCAAATGGCTGATCGCAACCGGACTCTTCCTGATGCTCAGTGGCTGTGTTGATAAACCCAACACGCTGGAGCGCGTAAAGGAGGATGGCGTGCTGCGGGTGGTTACCCGAAACAGCCCCGCCACCTACTTTCAGGATCGCAACGGTGAAACCGGCTTCGAATACGAGCTGGTGAAGCGCTTCGCCGACGATCTGGGGGTCGAACTCAAGATCGAAACCGCCGACAACCTTGACGACCTGTACAGCCAGGTGGGCAAGCCCAACGGTCCGGTGATCGCTGCGGCCGGCCTGGTCAGCAGCGAAGCGCGCAAACAGCAGGTGCGGTTTTCCCACTCTTATCTGGAAGTCACCCCGCAGATCATCTATCGCAACGGCCAGTCGCGGCCGACCGATGCAAAGGATCTGGTGGGCAAGAAGATCATGGTGCTCAAGGGCAGCACCCACGCCGGGCAACTGGCGGAGTTGAAACAGAAGTTTCCCGGCATTGAATACGAAGAGTCCGACGCGGTTGAAGTCGTCGACCTGCTGCGCATGGTCGATGAAGGCCAGATTGACCTGACCCTGGTCGACTCTAACGAAGTGGCGATGAACCAGGTCTACTTCACCAATATCCGGGTCGCCTTCGACCTCGGTGACGCCAGCGACCAGAGCTGGGCCGTGGCCGCCGGCGACGACAACAGCCTGCTCAACGAGATCAACGCCTACCTCGACAAGGTGAAGAAGAACGGCACCCTGCAACGCCTGAAGGACCGTTATTACGGGCACGTCGACGTCCTCGGTTACATGGGCGCCACCACCTTCGCCCAGCATTTGCAGCAACGACTGCCCAAGTACGAGCAACACTTCAAGACCTACGCCAAGAAAGAGAAGGTCGACTGGCGCCTGTTGGCGGCGGTCGGTTATCAGGAATCCCTGTGGCAAGCGGCCGTCACGTCGAAGACCGGCGTGCGTGGCCTGATGATGCTGACCCAGAACACCGCGCAAGCCATGGGCGTGTCCAATCGCCTCGATCCGAAGCAAAGCATCATGGGCGGCGCCAAGTACCTGGCCTACATGAAGGAACAGCTGGATGAGTCTATCCAGGAACCGGACCGTACCTGGTTTGCGCTGGCGGCCTACAACGTCGGCAGCGGTCACCTGGATGACGCGCGCAAACTGGCGGCCAAGGAAGGGCTGAACCCGGACAAATGGCTGGACGTGAAGAAAATCCTGCCGCGCCTGTCCGAGAAAAAGTGGTACAGCAAAACCCGTTACGGCTACGCCCGTGGCGGCGAGCCGGTGCATTTCGTGGCGAACATCCGTCGCTACTACGACATCCTGACCTGGGTGACGCAGCCTCAGCTGGAAGGCAATCAGGTGGCCGAAGGCAATCTGCATGTGCCGGGGGTCGACAAGTCCAAGCCGAGCCAGGAAACCCCGCAGCTTTAGATTTGTGTTGCTTTTGAGGACGCCTTCGCGGGCAAGCCTCGCTCCTACAGGTCCGTGTTGTGCCGCAATTTTGCGTATGGCACCGACCCTGTAGGAGCGAGGCTTGCCCGCGAAGGCAGCACCTCCGTCTTAGCCCTTCAACGCTGCGGCCAGGATCAACGCCTTCATTTCAGACACCGCCGACTTGAACCCGACAAACAACGCATGCGCCACCAGCGCATGGCCGATGTTCAGTTCGTTGATGCCCTTGATCGCCGCGACCGCTTCGACGTTGTGATAGTGCAAACCGTGACCGGCGTTGACGATCAAACCCTGCGCCAGACCAAACGCCACGCCATCGGCCACGCGCTTGAGCTCTTCAGCCACGTCCGTCGGTGTCTCGGCATCGGCATAACGACCGGTGTGCAATTCAATCGCCGGAGCACCGACACGACGGGACGCTTCGATCTGCCGCTCGTCCGCATCGATGAACAGCGACACTTCGCAACCGATCTTCGCCAGGCGATCCACTGCTGCCTTGATCCGCGCTTCCTGCCCCGCTACGTCCAGACCGCCTTCGGTGGTCAGTTCCTGGCGGGTTTCCGGCACCAGGCAAATGTGCGCCGGGCGGATGCGCTCGGCGAACACCATCATTTCTTCGGTGACGCCCATTTCGAAGTTCATGCGGGTTTGCAGCACATCCTTGAGCACCAGCACGTCACGTTCCTGAATGTGCCGACGGTCTTCGCGAAGGTGCACGGTGATGCCGTCAGCGCCCGCCTCTTCGGCGTCCAGTGCGGCCTTGACCGGATCGGGATAGCGAGTGCCCCGGGCCTGGCGCAGGGTGGCAACGTGGTCGATGTTCACGCCAAGAAGAATTCGATTGCTGGTGGTCACGGAAGCGCTCCTGAATTTAAAGATTCGGCGCACAGCATACACGGGGCAACAAGGTCTGTTGATCCTTGGTGGGAGCGAAGATCAAGACCCTACGGCTTTCGAAACAACTCTCGGGAAACCAGGGGACGACCGCCCAGGTGAACGGCTAATGCCTGGCGCATCAAACGCTTGGCGGCGGACAACGCGCCGGGGGCCGACCAGTCGGCGTCGGCCATGGCCAGCAGTTCGGTGCCGTTGAACAGACCGGGTTGCAGCAGGTAGACCCGTTCCAGGCCGGCATCCACCTGTAGACGATACAGACCATCCGGCGCGATGGGTTCGCCGTGGATGTCGGTGTTCAGCGCGAAGCCGTAACCGAGATCGTCGAGCAAGCGCCATTCGAAGGAACGCAGCAGTGGCTCCAGCGGGCGGCCTTCGGCCAGCGCAAGCAAAGTCGCGGCGTAGTGATCGAAGACAGCGGGATGGGGATCTTCTGATGGCAACAGGCGAATCAGTAGCTCATTGAGGTAAAGCCCGCTGAACAGCGCCTCACCGATGAGCCATGTCGACGTACCGGCACTTTCCATGCGCCCGACATTCTTCAACTCGCCACGCCCCCGGAACTCGACTTCCAGCGGCACGAACGGCCGCGCCAACGTCCCGGCCTTGCCCCGCGCACTGCGCAACACCGCCCGCAGCCGACCTTGCGGCGTGAGGAAATCCACCAATGCGCTGTTTTCGCGGTAGGCGCGGGAGTGGAGGACGTAGGCGGGTTGGCCGATGGGCTGGGACATGGTGCTCTCAATGACGGATCGCGATTTTACTAACACCCCAAAACCACTGTGGGAGCGAGCCTGCTCGCGATGAGGGACTGACATTCAACAACATTGTTGACTGACAGACCGCTATCGCGAGCAGGCTCGCTCCCACAGTTTTATCACCTGGGCTCAGGTTTACAGGTCGCCGTAACCCAGCGAACGCAATGCGCGCTCATCGTCGGACCAGCCGCCTTTCACTTTGACCCAGAGGTTGAGCATGATCTTGGAGTCGAACAGCAGCTCCATGTCCTTGCGCGCCTCGGTGCCGATGCGCTTGATGCGCTCGCCCTTGTCGCCAATGATGATTTTCTTCTGGCCGTCACGTTCGACGAGGATCAACGCATGAATGTGCAGGGTTTTCCCCTGCTGCTTGAACTCTTCGATTTCCACGGTGATCTGGTATGGCAGCTCGGCGCCCAGCTGACGCATGATTTTCTCACGCACCAGTTCAGCGGCGAGGAAGCGGCTGCTGCGGTCGGTGATCTGGTCTTCCGGGAAGAAGTGATCGTTTTCCGGCAGGTGCTCGGCGATCACTCGTTCCAGCGTGTCGAGGTTATGCCCGTGCTGGGCCGAGATCGGCATGATCTGCGCGTTCGGCAGCTGTTCCTGCAACCAGGTCAGGTGCGGCATCAGCTCGGCTTTGTCTTCGATGCGGTCGGTCTTGTTCAGCGCCACGATCAGCGGGCCGGTCACGTACTGGACGCGCTCGAGCACCATCTGGTCTTCGTCGGTCCACTTGGTGCGATCCACCACGAAGATCACCACGTCGACGTCTTTCAACGCCGCCGAAGCGGTCTTGTTCATGTAGCGGTTCAAGGCCTTTTCGCCGCCCTTGTGCATGCCCGGGGTGTCGACGTAGATCGCCTGGACGGCGCCTTCGGTCTTGATGCCCAGCATGTTGTGGCGGGTGGTCTGAGGCTTGCGCGAAGTGATCGCCAGCTTCTGGCCGAGGATGTGGTTCAGCAGCGTGGACTTGCCCACGTTGGGACGGCCGACGATGGCAACATAGCCACAGCGTGTTGCGGTTGAATCAGTCATTGCCATTCTCCACACCCAGGGCTATCAGTGCTGCGGCGGCCGCTACCTGTTCGGCAATACGACGACTCACACCCTGACCTCGGCTTTTTTCATTCAGTAAGGTGATTTCGCATTCGACGAAGAACGTCCGGCAATGCGGCTCACCCTGGATATCCACCACTTCGTAACGCGGCAGCTCACAACCACGGGACTGCAGGAATTCCTGCAGGCGGGTTTTTGGATCTTTGTTGGTGTCGACCAGTGTCAGGCCTTCGAACTCGCCGGCCAGCCAGGCCAGCACGCGTTCGCGCGCCACGTCCATGCCGGCGTCCAGGTAGATCGCACCGATCAGCGCTTCCAGGGCATCGGCCAGAATCGACTCGCGACGGAAACCGCCGCTTTTCAACTCGCCGGAACCCAGACGCAAGTAATCGCCCAGATCGAAACCGCGGGCCAGTACAGCCAGAGTCTCACCTTTCACCAGACGTGCGCGCAAACGCGACAACTGGCCTTCGCGGGCCAGCGGGAAGCGATCGAACAGCGCCTCGCCAGCGACGAAGTTGAGGATGGCATCACCGAGGAATTCCAGGCGTTCGTTGTTGCGCCCGGCAAAGCTGCGGTGAGTCAGGGCCAGGACCATCAGTTCCTGATCCTTGAAGGTGTAGCCGAGCTGACGCTCTAGACGGCTTAAGGAGACGCTCACGGTTTACCCACGCTGAGTTCGTGGCTGGATTCCACCGCCATCGCCGTGGTGCGGCGCAGGCTTGGGACAATTAACGCTGTGTTCAAAAATTACGTCCTGAATATCATTGTTTTCATGCGTCTGGCGCCGATTGTGGCAGTTCCAGAAATGCATTCGGCGCTGTGTTCAACAGCGCCGTGTGTGATTACTTGATCAGGCCAACCCGCGAGAAATTCGGCAGGTGACTGAGTTTGGGTTCCGGCCAGCTCATCCAGACTGCGAAGGCCTTGCCGACGATATTCTTGTCGGGAACCATGCCCAGCAGATCCTTGGGAATAGTCGGATCATCCCAGTAACGACTGTCGTTCGAGTTGTCGCGGTTGTCGCCCATCATGAAGTAGTGCCCGGCAGGCACGGTCCACGTATGGTCAGGTGATGCGCGATAACGGCTCATTTCCTTGCGGATCAAGTGCTCGGCGGCACCGAGTTTTTCCTTGTAGAGCTCGGCGCTGCCCAACGTGCCCGGCTCGGAGCCGACCAGTTGCTCGGCAATCGACTCGCCGTTGACGAACAGGCGCTTGTCGGCGGTGTAGCGAACCTGGTCACCCGGCAGGCCGACCACACGCTTGATGTAGTTGACGTTCGGATCACTCGGGTAACGGAACACCATCACATCGCCGCGCTGCGGATCACCGACATCGATGACTTTCTTGTCGATCACCGGCAGGCGGATCCCGTAGGAAAACTTGCTCACCAGAATGAAGTCGCCGACATCCAGCGTCGGTTTCATCGAGCCGGAAGGAATCTGGAACGGCTCCACCAGGAACGAACGCAGGACCAGCACGATGAACAACACCGGGAAGAACGACTTGCCGTATTCGACCAGCAGCGGCTCTTTGTTCAGCTTCTCGACCACCACCACATCCGGCTGGCTGACGCTGCCCTGATAGGAGGCGATGGCGGCACGCCGACGCGGCGCCAGGAAAACCAGATCAAGCAACGCCAACAGGCCGCAGACGAACACGGCGATGACCAGCAACAGCGGGAAATTTAGTGACATAGGACCTAACTATCCAACCTGAGCACTGCAAGGAAGGCTTCTTGTGGAATTTCCACGTTGCCGACTTGCTTCATGCGTTTCTTACCGGCCTTTTGCTTTTCCAGCAGCTTTTTCTTACGGCTGACGTCACCACCGTAGCATTTGGCCAATACGTTCTTTCTGAGTGCCTTGACGGTTGTCCGCGCCACAATCTGACCGCCAATGGCGGCCTGGATTGCCACGTCGAACATCTGCCGTGGAATCAGTTCTTTCATCTTCTCGGTCAACTGGCGACCTTTGTAGTTCGCATTGTCACGGTGCACGATCAGCGCCAGGGCGTCGACTTTGTCACCGTTGATCAACACATCCAGTTTCACCAGATTAGCCGATTGATAACGATCGAAATGGTAATCCAGCGAAGCATAGCCACGACTGGTGGATTTCAGACGATCGAAGAAGTCCAGGACCACTTCGTTCATCGGCAAATCGTAGGTCACCTGAACCTGAGTACCGAGGAACAGCATGTCGTGCTGCACGCCACGCTTCTCGATGCACAGGGTAATAACGTTGCCCAGGTGTTCTTGCGGCACAAGAATGTTGGCCCGCACGATCGGCTCGCGCATGTCTTCGATCGTGGACAGGTCCGGAAGCTTCGACGGGTTATCGACGTAGATCGTTTCACCGGTTTTCAGCAACAGCTCGAAAATTACCGTCGGCGCCGTGGTGATCAGGTCCAGGTCGTACTCGCGCTCCAGGCGCTCCTGGATGATTTCCATGTGCAGCATGCCGAGGAACCCGCAACGGAAGCCGAAGCCCAGGGCGTCGGAGCTTTCCGGGGTGTACTGCAGCGACGAGTCGTTGAGCGTGAGCTTTTGCAGGGCTTCACGGAAATCTTCGAAGTCGTCGGAGCTGACCGGGAACAGACCCGCGTACACCTGCGGTTGAATGCGCTTGAAACCTGGCAGCACGTCAACGTCGGGGGTGGAGCTCAAGGTCAGGGTGTCACCCACTGGCGCACCGTGAATGTCCTTGATGCTCGCGATAATGAAGCCCACTTCACCGGCCTTCAGGTCGGCAGTAGGGGTGTGTTTCGGGTTGAATACACCGACGCTGTCCACCAGGTGGATCTTGCCGGTGGACTTGACCAGGATCTTGTCGCCCTTCTTCACGCGACCGTGGCGCACTCGCACCAGGGACACAACGCCCAGGTAGTTGTCGAACCAGGAGTCGATGATCAACGCTTGCAGCGGATCGTCGTAGTTGCCGGTAGGCGCCGGAATGGTGGTGACCAGGCGCTCCAGCACTTCATCGACGCCCAGACCGGTCTTGGCACTGCAAGTGACCGCGTCGGTGGCATCGATGCCGATGATTTTTTCGATTTCTTCTTTGACGCGGTCCGGATCGGCCTGTGGCAGGTCGATCTTGTTCAGGACCGGCATGACTTCCAGACCCTGCTCGATCGCCGTGTAGCAGTTGGCAACCGACTGCGCTTCAACGCCCTGACCGGCATCGACCACCAGCAAGGCACCTTCACAGGCCGCCAGCGACCGGCTGACTTCGTAGGTGAAGTCAACGTGGCCCGGGGTGTCAATGAAGTTCAGCTGGTACTTGATGCCATCGCGAGCGGTGTAATAGAGGGTGACGCTGTGGGCCTTGATGGTGATCCCGCGTTCACGTTCCAGGTCCATGGAGTCCAGCACCTGGGCTTCCATTTCGCGCTCGGCAAGGCCGCCGCACATCTGGATGAAGCGATCGGCCAGCGTCGACTTGCCATGGTCAATGTGGGCGATGATGGAGAAATTGCGGATATGACTCAAATCACTCACGGATCAACACTCAAAAAGGCTGCAGGCATGGCCCGCCGAAAAATAGCCGGGAATTGTACCTGATCCACGGCGCAAGCGTCACGTTCGCAGGTCAGACGGCACCTACAAAAAACGCCCCGGTCTTGCGACAGGGGCGTTTTTGAAGGCTTTTGTAGGAGCCGGCTTGCTGGCGATGGGGGCGCCGCAGTGGGTCTGGATGACCGAAGCGATGTGCTATCGCCAGCAAGCCGGCTCCTACAGGTTCGTGTGTTTCAACCGGCTCGGCGCAGGAGGTAGACCCCGGCCAAGGCACACACACCCGCCGGCACCAGCACCGCAAACAGCGGCGAGAACCCGAACACCAGGCTCGAAGGCCCCAGCAGGTCCTGGACGATGCGGAAGGTGAAGCCCACCAGCACGCCGGTGAATACCCGCTGACCGAGGGTAACCGAGCGCAGCGGACCGAAGATGAAGGAGATCGCCATCAGTACCAGGGCGGCAGTGACCAGCGGCTGCAACACCTTGACCCAAAATGCCAACCAGTAGCGGCCATTGTTCAACCCCTGATCCGCCAGGTAGTGGATGTAACTCCACAGGCCGGTGATCGACAGCGAATCCGGCGACATCACCACGGTGCTCAGCAGTTGCGGGCTCAGCGCCACGTTCCAGCGCTCGACCGGGGCCGTGACCACTTCGGTGCTCTTGTCATGGAACAGCGTGGTCGTGACATCGCTCAACTGCCAGTGATCCTGGTCGAATTTCGCGCGTTTGGCGAAGCTCGAGGACAGCATGTGCCGCTGATCGTCGAAGCGATAGCGGGTCACGCCGTACAGCACGCCGTTGGGTTGTACCGAGTTGACGTGGATGAACTCCTCGCCCTGACGGTGCCACAGGCCATGCTTGGCGCTTTGCGCATCACCACTGCCTTGAGCCAGCGAGCGGTTGGCCTGCGCGGTGCTTTCGGTCGCCGGCGCGATGTACTCGCCAATCAACACGCCCACCACCATCAGGATCAGCATCGGCTTCATGACGGCCCAGACGATCCGGCCGATCGACACGCCCGCAGCGCGCATGATGGTCAGCTCGCTGTGGCTGGCCAGACTGCCGAGGCCGATCAGGCAGCCGATCAGTGCTGCCATCGGCAACATGTCGTAAAGACGACGCGGCGCAGTCAGCAGGACGTAACTCAAGACATCGACCAGGGTGTAGGTATCGCTGACTTCACCCATCTCGTCGATGAAAGCGAACAGCGTGGCCAGACCGAGAATAATCCCCAGTACCGCCAGGATCGCGATAAAGACGCTGCTACCGATGTAGCGATCGAGCTTAACCACGGGCCACCTCCAGCGCGCTGCGGCGACTCGCCCGCTTCAACTGCCAGGGTTCCCAATAGAGCAAGCCAAGGCCGATGGCCAGGAAGATTGCGTGAACCCACCACAAGCCCAGCGCGGGCGGGATCTTGCCCTTTTCGAGGGCGCCGCGAGCGGCAATCAGGATGCTCAGGTAAGCCATATAAAGAAGAATCGCCGGCAGCAGCTTGAGGAAACGGCCCTGGCGCGGATTGACCCGCGACAGCGGCACCGCCATAAGGGTCACGATGAAGACCAGCAAGGGCAAGGACAGGCGCCATTGCAACTCGGTGCGCGAACGCAGGTCATCACTGCCGAGCAACGAACTGGTGGGCATTGCATCACGGTCGGTGACTTCGTCGCTGACGTCCGGTTTAGGCAGCAACACGCCGTACTCTTCGTACTTGATCGCACGATAGTCGGCCTGCCCCGGGTTACCGTCGTAGCGATAACCGTTGTCGAGAATCAGGTAGCGGTTGCCGTCGGGGCGGATTTCCTGACGGCCCTTCTCGGCCACCAGCACGGAAATCCCGCGATCCTTCTTGTCCGACGAGACGTTCTTTTGCGAAATGAACACGCCGCCGAGGTGGATGCGGTCATCCGACAGGGTTTCGGTGTAGGTCACCCGGGTGCCGTCACGCAGGGCCTGGAAGCGGCCCGGCTCGAGGGTATCGAACTCGGTCAGCGCATCTTGTTTGTTCAGCAGCAACTGAAACTGATTGGCCCCTTGTGGCGCCAGGCTCAGGCTCAACCATGCCACCACCAGTGCCACCAGGGTGGCCGGAAACAGGGTCATGGTGAACAGGCGCTGTTGGCTCATGCCCGTGGCGGAGAGCACGGTCATTTCACTTTCAAGGTACAGGCGACCGTAGGCCAGCAGGATCCCGAGGAACAGGCCCAGCGGCAGGATCAGTTGCAGAAAGCCTGGCAGGCGAAAGCCCATGATCAGGAACAGCGAGCCCGGATCCAGAAGGCCAGCCGCCGCCTGGGCGAGGTATTTGATGAAGCGTCCGCTCATGATGATGACCAGCAGCACGGCACTGACGGCGCTCAAGGTCAACAGGACTTCGCGGGATAGGTAACGGAAGACGATCAAACCAGACACTCCAGGGTTGTCAGGCTAAGGCGGCCAAACAAGCAAACGTATCAGGCAGCCCGCAAGACAGAGCTGCCGAAAAAAGTTGGCGCATTATCCTGTGATTGGACGCGCCTGTCACTGCGCATGGTTACGCAGGCGGCCAAAGCGCAGAAGATCGTACAACCGAGGGTTGTCAGGCGCCGGTAGCGAGGTTCAAACTGCGGCCTTTGTCGCAAGCCGTGACTTGCGTCTTTCACTCTATAAATAAGCAGGCTCGAACGTCTGTCGTCGAGCACTTGCGTGTTGACCCATCATTCAGGGACCCGGACATGGAACTGGTTGTAAAAAGCGTTAACCCAGAAACGTTGAAAACCGCCACCCTGGTAGTCGCCGTCGGCGAAGGCCGCAAGCTCGGCGCCGTTGCCAAACAACTCGACGAACTGAGCGGCGGCGCCATCAGCGCAGTGCTCAAGCGTGGCGACCTGGCCGGCAAGGTTGGCCAGAGCCTGTTGCTGCACAGCCTGCCGAACCTGAAAGCCGAGCGCGTGTTGCTGGTCGGCGTGGGCAAGGACGAAGAACTGGGTGACCGCCCGTTCCGTAAAATCATCGCCGGCGTCCTCAACACCCTTAAAGGCCTGGGCGGCAGCGATGCCGTGCTGGCGCTGGACGAAGTGATCGTCAAGGGTCGCGACAGCTATGGCAAAACCCGCCTGCTGGCCGAAACCCTGGTGGACGGCGAATACACCTTCGATCAGTTCAAGAGCCAGAAAGCCGAACCTCGCGCCCTGAAGAAAGTCACCCTGGTGACCATCAAGGCGGCCCAGGCTGAAGTCGAGCGCGCCGTGGCCCACGCCACCGCGATCGCCAACGGCATGGCGTTCACCCGCAACCTGGGCAACCTGCCGCCGAACATCTGCCACCCGACGTTCCTCGGCGAGCAAGCGAAAAACCTCGGTAAAGAATTCAAAAGCCTGAAAGTCGAAGTCCTTGATGAGAAGAAAATCAAGGAACTGGGTATGGGCTCGTTCTACGCCGTCGGCCAGGGCAGCGCCCAGCCACCGCGCCTGATCGTCATGCAATACAACGGCGGCAAGAAATCCGAGAAGCCGTACGCCCTGGTCGGCAAAGGCATCACCTTCGACACCGGCGGCATCAGCCTGAAGCCGGGCGCCGGCATGGATGAAATGAAGTACGACATGGGCGGCGCCGCCAGCGTCTTCGGCACCCTGCGCGCCGTGCTTGAACTGAAGCTGCCGATCAATCTGGTGTGCATCCTCGCCTGCGCCGAGAACATGCCGAGCGGCAACGCTTCGCGTCCGGGCGACATCGTCACCACCATGAGCGGCCAGACCGTGGAAATCCTCAACACCGACGCCGAAGGCCGTCTGGTGCTGTGCGATGCCCTGACCTACTCCGAGCGCTTCAAGCCGCAAGCCGTGATCGACATCGCAACCCTGACCGGCGCTTGCGTCGTTGCATTGGGTGCGCACACCTCCGGCCTGCTGGGCAACAACGACGAACTGATCGGCCAGCTGCTGAGCGCCGGCCAATCGGCTGACGACCGCGCCTGGCAACTGCCGTTGTTCGACGAGTATCAAGAGCAGCTGGACAGCCCGTTCGCCGACATCGCCAACATTGGCGGCCCGAAAGCCGGCACCATCACCGCTGCCTGCTTCCTGTCGCGCTTCACCAAGAACCTGAACTGGGCGCACCTGGACATCGCCGGCACCGCCTGGACCAGCGGCGGCAAGGATAAGGGCGCCACTGGCCGTCCGGTTCCATTGCTGACCCAGTACCTGCTGGACCGCGCCAAAGCCTGAAACCGATGACCTCGGGCGGCGTTGCTTTCGGGCGACGCCGCCTGGGGCTCAGGAACCGCAATGACCAAAGTCGACTTCTATATCCTGCCCAGCGCCGATCCTTCGGCACGGCTGGATTTCGCCTGCAAGCTCACCGATAAAGCCTGGCGCATGGGCCATCGCATCTACCTGCATTGCAGCGATGCCGCCCAGCGTGACGATCTCGATGCGCGCCTGTGGGCCTTCAAGGGCGAAAGCTTCGTGCCCCACGGCCCCGCCGAAAGCGAGCCGGACGGTTTGATTGTGCTGGGTCTTGGCGATGACTGCGGTCAACATCAGGATTTGCTGGTCAATCTCGACCTGAAAGTCCCGGCCTTTGCCAACAAATTCGCCCGGGTGGCGGAAGTGGTGGTGGAGGATCCGGCGATACGCACGGCTGCGCGGGAGAGTTTCCGTTTCTACCGCGAACAGGGCTATCCTCTGCAAGATCACCGTTTACAGCGACTCTGAGCATTCCGATGGACACTCCAAAACCGCTGCAAAAGTCCGCGCACCTGCTGGACGACCTTGAGTCGATCCGCCAATTGCTCGGCGATGACAACCTGCAACCACCGCTGCTGACCGACACGGTCGACGATGGAGAGCAGGAACAGATTCCGATGTTGTTCGACACGGTCAGCGCCAGTCAGCCCACCGTCGCACCGACGCCAGTCGCCGCTGCCGCGCAACCGGCACCCGCTGCCAAAGGTCCAGACGACCTGCTGCACCTGGACAGCGAACTGCGCGCCGCCGCGCAACTGATCATGCAAGACGTGATCGACGACTTCGCCCCGCACATCGAAACCGAAATCAAACGCCGCCTCAGCGCGCGCCTTGAGCGGTTGCTAAGCCAGTACAACGATTAATCGAACACCCCCCTCCCGTAGGAGCGAGGCTTGCCCGCGAAGGCGATATGTCAGATACATCAATGCTGACTGACACACCGCCTT
>NZ_JAGYFX010000093.1:0-23182 GCF_019946615.1 Pseudomonas sp. BF-R-01 | reverse complement strand
GTCGCCCCCTCGAGAGGCCGAGTGGAGGTTCTGCGCAGTGGGCAACCCGGCATGGATGCCGGGTTAGCCGCCCCCGGCCAGGGATGGCCGATGGCGGCGGGCCCACGGAGCAGGACCGGAGCGAGGGCATGGCGAGCCTTAGCGAGCCACCGAACGAAAGGGGCAAAAGCGCTTGGTTACTTGGCGCTTTTCCAAGTGACTCGCCGTAAGGGCGAAACCAATAGCCGCCGTTACCGAAGCAACGGATATATACGCATACCCAAAGGCCTACTTACTCAAAGCATGCTCAGCCCGCACCGAATTCATAAACGCCTGCATCGCCGAAGACTGAATACGATGACGCCGGGTAATCAACCCATACGGCGGCAACCGCGCTTCAAACTTGATCGGCAACACCGCCAGCAAATCACGCCCCGGATAATCCTCGACCACCGACACCGGCGTGACGCCGAGCATGTCGGTCTGCTGGATCAACGACAGTAAGGTCATGATCGACGTGGTCTCGACGATGCTGCTGGGAATGTCGACCCGCGCATTGTGAAACACCTGATTGATGATCGCGCGCATCGGGCTCGGTTGCTGTTGCAACACCCACGTCATGTTCTGTAATTCCGCCCAGCTCAGGTTTTTCTCCCGCGCCAATGGATTCTGCGCACCGGCAATCACGCACAGCTCCTCTTCACCCAAGCTGTCGAACAGCAATTCTTCGGCCCGCGCACCCGCCGGAATCCGCCCCAGCACAATGTCGAGCTGATCCTGCAACAGTGCCTGCACCAGTACATCACTGGTATCGACCTGAATGCTCATCGACAACCGAGGATGGCTTTTCTTCAAGGTGGCGATGGTGCGAGTCAGCAACCCCGAGGCCAACGCCGGAATCGCCCCGACGGCGACCCGCCCGAGGTTGCCGGATTCCAGGGCGACCAGTTCTTCACGCATGCCGCTGAGTTCGGCAAACACCATGCGCGCGTAGTAGATGACGGTCTCCCCGAACGGGGTAGAGCGCATGCCCCGAGGCAGACGTTCGAAGAGTTCGACGCCGAGCAAGTCCTCGGCCTCGTGCAACATCTTGGTTGCCGCCGGTTGAGTCATGCCGATGTGGTCGGCGGCGCGGCGCAGTGAGCCGAGTTCCTGCAACGCCAGCATCAACCGCAATTGGCGCAGACGCAGTCGACTGTGGATCACATTGGCATCAGGAATTCGGGTCATGGGCCGCGCTCGCGAAAAAGACTGCGGCAAGCCTGACAACAAATGTCAGGCGTTGCCAGCATTGCCGTGTCACAGCACCGATTTGGTCTTGGCGACGTGGGGTTTGCGCAGGCCCATCAGGCTGCTCAACCCTTTGGAAATCAGCGGCCAGAACAGCATCAGCAGCGCCGCCGTGGTCAGGCTGCCCACCAGCGGGTTGGACCAGAAAATCCCCAAGTGGCCGTCAGAAAACAGCATCGATTGACGGAACGCATCCTCAGCCTTGTCGCCCAGCACTGCCGCCAACACCAGCGGCGCAATCGGGTAACCGAGTTTCTTGAACAAGTAACCCAGCGCGCCGAAGCCCAGCATCAGCACCACGTCGAAGAACGAGTTGTGCACTGAGTAGGCACCGATGGCGCAGACCATGATGATGATCGGCGCAATGATCGAGAACGGAATGCGCAGGATCGAAGCGAACAGCGGCACGGTAGCCAGCACCACGATCAGGCTCACCACGTTGCCCAGGTACATGCTCGCGATAAGCCCCCAGACAAAATCGTGCTGCTCGACGAACAACGTCGGGCCAGGGTGCAAGCCCCAGATCATCAAGCCACCGAGCATCACCGCTGCCGTAGCGGAACCGGGAATGCCCAAGGTCAGCATCGGTAGCAGGGCGCTGGTGCCGGCGGCGTGGTCAGCGGTTTCCGGGGCGATCACGCCTTCGAGTTCACCCTTGCCGAAGTTCTCGCGATTCTTCGAGAAGCGCCGCGCCAGGCTGTAGCTCATGAACGAAGCCGCCGTCGGGCCGCCGGGCGTGATGCCCATCCAGCAACCGACCAGCGTGCTGCGCAGAATGGTCCACCAGTAACGCGGCAACTTGGCCCAGGTACGCAGAATCACCATTGGCGTAATGCGCGCATGCTCGCCGCGAAACACCAGGCCTTCCTCGACCGTGCAAAGGATTTCACCGATGCCGAACAGGCCGATCACCGCCACTTCGAAGCTGATGCCCGTCATCAGGATCGGCTGGTCGAAGGTCAGGCGCAGGTTGCCCGATACGGTGTCCATGCCGACCGCCGCCATGGCGAAACCGATCATCATCGCCACCACGGTTTTCAGCGGCGGGTTCTTGCTCATGCCGATGAAGGTGCAGAACGCCAACAGGTACACCGCGAAGAACTCCGGTGAACTGAACGACATGGCGAATGCGGCGATCTTGGTCGACAGGAAGGTCAGCAACAACACCCCGGCCAGCGCACCGATCAGTGCCGAACTGAAGGCGGCGGTGAGGGCTTCGGCGGCGCGACCTTCGCGGGCCATCGGGTAGCCGTCGAAGGTCGTCGCCACCGATGAGGGCTCACCGGGGATGTTGAACAGGATCGAGGTGATCGAGCCGCCGAACAGCGCGCCCCAATACATGCACGACAGCAGAATGATCGCCGATACCGGCGACATGGTGAACGTCAGCGGCAGCAACAACGCCACGCCATTGGGGGCACCGAGGCCGGGCAATACGCCGACCAGAATGCCCAGCAGCACGCCGATCACCATCAGGCCGATGTGGCCCGGGGTCAGGATCAGGTTCATGCCTTGCAGCAGGGAATCGAACTCGCTCATTTGAAATTTCTCCCGGCCAGGGCAATCCAGTCGCCCATCGGGCCGGCATCCAGCGGGACCTTGAACCACAGCGCGAAAATCAGGTAGCTGGCCAGCACCGCGCCGAGGGACACGCTGCCGATCATCAGTTTGCCGTAAGGCTTGGCGCGGACCTTGTCACGCCACATGAACCAGGCGATGAAGCAGGCCGACGCCACGTAGATGCCGGTGAACGGCATGGCGCCCACGAACAGCGCAATCGGGATGAACACCGACAGCACTTGCTTGAACGCACTGCGGCTGACGAATGCAATGCTCAGGGCGTGCCAGCGCACCAAGGTCAACACGCCGTTGGCCACGCTTGCGGCGCTGAGCATCAGGCCGATGTAGAAGGGGAAGTAACCCGGCTCGGGGCCGGAATCGCCCCAGCCGATACCTTGTTCGACACTGCCGAACATCACCACCACGCCGATCAGCGCGGTGAAGACGGTCAGGCCGAGTTCGACCCAGCGGGTACCGACCAGTGCCGGTGAATCCGAAGAATGGGACATGAAGACACCTCCAGAGGTGACGGCCGCGCGCAGGCGAACGGCCGTCGGCAACTCAGTTTTTCAGCCAGCCGGCTTCTTTGAACACCGGGGTGACGCGGGCGGTGTCTTTCTCAATGTAGGCGGTCAGCGGCTCGCCCTCGAGGAAGGTCGGCACCAGTGCGTTCTGTTTGACGTAGGCCTTGAACTCGGGGGTTTCGGTGACTTTACGCATCAGCTCGACATAGAACGCCCGTTGCTCGGCGGTGACTTCGCCGGGCATGAACACGGTGCGCGGGAAGCGGTACTGATCGATGCCCAGGCCCTGCTCGTGACAGGTCGGCACGTCGGCCCAGGATTTGTCGCCGGCGACTTTCTCGGTGTAGCTCATGCGCTCTTTACTGAACACGCACAGCGGCTCGACCTGATCACCGCGCCATTGGCTGATGCTTTCGCTGGGATTGTTGACGTTGGCGGCGATGTGTTTGCCGGCCAGTTGGGTCGCGGCTTCGCTGCCGCTCTTGAACGGGATGTACACCAGTTTGCTGTTAGTGGTCTGGTTCAACAGCAGGGTCAGGGTCTGATCCACGTCCTTGGACTGGCTGCCGCCCATGCGCAGGTTCGACGGGTCAGCCTTGACCGCTTCGTAGAAGCCCTTGGCGTCCTTCCACGGTGCGTCTTTGTAGCTCCAGAGAATGAAATCGTCCTCGGCCACGGCGGCGATGGGGGTCAGTTCCTGCCATTGGTAGCCGAGCTTGGACACCAGCGGCAACAAGTAGATGTTGTTGGTGCCGATCACCAGTTTTTCCGGATCGCCCTTGTTCATTTTCAGGTCGAGGAAAGCTTCGGCGCCATTGCCGCCGCCCTTGTTGAGGACGATGGTATTCACGTCGAGCAGCTTGTGGGTGGTGATGATCGACTGGATCAAACGGCCGAGCTGGTCGGTGCCGCCACCGGGACCGCCAGCGACGACGATTTCGACGTTCTTGTCCGGTTGCCAGGCGGCGTGGGCCAGGGCGGGAAGGGCGCCGGCGGCGATCAGCGTGCAGCCAAGAAACAGACGGGATGTGCGACGGACGAATGCATTTCGCATGGAAGGGCCTCGTTTTTGTAGTTGTTATGAGTGACTTGTCTGAGCGGTAAAGCTGCAAGCCTGGCCCGAGTGTGGGAAGCCGCAGGCGTCGCGTCTAGTCAAAACAATACATACACCGATAGCCTGGGGTTATAGCTCGGGACGGGAAAAATCGTGAAGATCGCCGCAGGCCTTGCGCCAGAGCAGTTTGAGTGGAAAGTGTGTGCAGGCCTTATTCATTGAAAGCCCCCTGAAAGCAGGGCATGACATAACCCGAGGCTATCGCCTTATTTCAAGTTTTGATTAGACGGTTATCAGTGAGCCTTCGATAGTGCTCACCAATGCCGTGAAAACACGGCAAAACGCGAACCCTGTAGGAGCCGGCTTGCCGGCGATGGCGGAATGTCAGGCGCCATCAATATCGATTGATGCACCTCCATCACTGTAGGAGCCGGCTTGCTGGCGATTGCGGTGGGTCAGGCGCTATCAATGTTGACTGATACACCGCAATCGCCGGCAAGCCGGCTCCTACAGGTTCAGTGTTTGCAACTTCACAAAAATAATAAATTCGAGGTACGCACCATGGCTCGTCCCAGTGCTTCCCTGCAATTGCCCGGCGCAGTTGCCCAACCCGCCGCAGCGGCCACACCGCTGACCGGCACCACCAAGGCCAGCAATGTGCGCTGGCGGATCTTCGCGATCATCTTCGCGCTGACCATGGTCAACCTCATCGACCGGGTGTCGCTGTCCATTGCGATGCCGACCATCGCCCATGAGTTTTCCCTGTCGCCGAGCATGCAAGGCCTGATCCTCAGCAGCTTCTTCTGGGCCTATGCGCTGTTGCAGATTCCCGGCGGCTGGATGATCGACCGCTTCGGCCCGCACCGGGTCATCAGTTGGTCCACCGGGTTGTGGGGGACGTTTCAAGTGTTGGCGGCATTTGCCACGGGCGGCTTGTCATTGTTGTTCGCCCGCGTTGCACTCGGTGCCGCCGAGGCTCCCTTGTTCCCGTCGGGCGGCAAATTGATTTCGTTGTGGCTGGCGCCAAGCGAGCGCAGTCGCGGCGCGGTGCTGATGGACAGCGGCAGCCCGTTGGGCGTGGCGTTGGGCGGGCTAATCATTGCTTATCTGATCGCGTCGCTGGACTCATGGCGCCTGGCGTTCGTGATTGCCGGTATCGCGACGCTGGTACTGGCGTGGCTGGCGCGGCGGTATCTGCGCGATGACCCGGCCAGTCACCCGCAAGTGAATGCCGAAGAACTCGAGAAGATCAACGCCGGACGCGCCACGCCGGCAGCCGAAGCGGCGCGAGTGCCGGTCAAGGGCCTGGGCATTGCGGCCCGTTCCCTGAGCGGTTTGCTGATCGGCCGCGCCAGTTGGGCGATGGTGTATTTCGGCTTGCTGACCTGGGGCCCGAGTTATCTGGCGCAGGCTCGCGGCTTCGATATCAAGGGCATTGGTGCGGCGACGTTCGTGATTTTTGTCTGCGGTGCGCTCGGCTCGTTGACCGGTGGTTTCCTCTGCGACGGGCTGATCCGCAAAGGTGTCAGTCGCGGTGTGGCGGTCAAGAGCCTGCTGGCGTTTTCCGGCCTGGTGGCCCTCGGCGCGTTTCTGTTATTGCCGACCCTGACTAACCCTTTTGCCGCCGTGGCGTTGTTGGCCATGACTGCGTTTTTCCTGATGTGGGGCAGCCTCTACTGGAGCTTCCCGGCATTGCTGGCGGCGCCGGCGCGGGTCGGCCTGATCGGCGGCGTGATGAACATGGCCGGCAGCACGGGCGGGATTGCGGTGCCGATCCTGGTCGGCGTGATCCTGCAAATGGCCGGTGGATTCGCCCCGGTGCTGGGGTTCTTTGCGGCGTGTTCGGCGGTCTTCGTTTTCGCCACGCTGTTCATCAGCCTCGACGAGGTGCGCCATGACTGAGTTGTATACGGGGCCGATCATCGACGCCCATCACCACTTCTGGGACCCGACGATCAATCACCATCCATGGCTCGCGCCTGAAGCCAGGATCCCGTTTCGCTACGGCGACTACAGCGCGATCAAGCGGCGCTATTTTCCCGACGATTACTTCGCCGATGCCGGTCCGCATAACGTCGTGCAAACGGTGTACATCGAGACCGAATGGGACCCGCAAGACCCGATTGGCGAAACCCGATTCATTGAAGGTTTGGCGGCGCGTTATGGCGTACCCAATGCAATCGTCGCGCAGGCCTGGCTCGATCATCCGGACGCCATCGCGGTGCTCACCGAGCAGGCGAGTTTCAAGTGCGTACGCAGCGTGCGCCACAAACCCGGTGGCCCGACGTCGACGGCGCAGGTGGGCCATCTGCGCAGCCTGATGAGCGATGAACACTGGCGCCGCAGTTACGCCGCGCTGCAAGGGCTAGGGCTGCATTTCGATTTGCAGACACCCTGGTGGAACCTCTACGAAGCCGAACGGCTGGCCCGGGACTTTCCCGGCACCACGCTGATTCTCAACCACGCCGGGTTGCCCAATGACCGCAGCGCCGAAGGCCTGGCGGGGTGGCGTCTGGCGATGGCGCGACTGGCCGAATGGCCGAACGTGCAGGTGAAGGTTTCCGGCCTGGGCCTGAAAGGGCAGGCGTGGCGCGCCAAAGACAATGCCTGGATCGTGCGCGAAGTGATCGCCATGTTCGGCACCGAGCGAGTGATGTTCGCCAGCAACTTTCCGGTAGACAGCCTGTGCGGCTCGTTCGACGACATCTACAGCGGTTTCAAATCCATCGTTGCTGACCTGCCATGGGCGGATCAGGAGCGCCTGTTCTACAGCAACGCGCAGCGGGTTTATCGCTGCGAGCCTAGCGCCATTGACCGTACATGGCCCGAACCCTTGAGGAGTGAAGCATGAGCAAGACAACCATCGCCATGGTCCTGGGTGACCCGGCGGGCATCGGCCCGGAACTGATCGCCCGCCTGCTCGCGGAGCCTCAGGTTCGCAGCCAGGCCAACGTGATCCTGATTGCCGACGAGGCGGAAATGCGGCGCGGCATGCGCATCGCCGGGGTGGAATTTCCGTACCGTCGCGTCGAGTCGCTGGATCAGCTGTCATTTGTCGATGACACGCCGTTGTTCTATGACTTTCGCGGCGACACCATCGGCGAATTCCCGCGCAGTGAAGCCAGCGTCATTGGTGGCCGCTACAGCCTCGACACTCTGGAAAAAGCCCTGCGTCTCACCGAGGCCGGCACCACGGGTGCGGTGCTGTTCGGGCCGCTGAACAAGACCTCGCTGCACATGGCCGGCATGGCCCACAACGACGAGTTGCACTGGTTCGCCGAGCTGCTGGATTTCCACGGGCCGTTCTGCGAATTCAACGTGCTCGACAACCTCTGGACGTCACGGGTGACCTCGCATGTGGCCTTGGCCGAGGTGCCGGGCATGCTGACGCAAGCGCGGGTGGTGGAAGCGATCCAGCTGATCGACACCGCGCTCAAACGCAACGGCCTGGCGAAACCGCGCATCGGCGTATGCGGCCTGAACCCGCACAACGGCGACAACGGCTCGTTCGGTCGCGAAGAACTGGACATCATCGGCCCGGCCGTACGTTCGGCGCAGGCGTTGGGGATTGCGGCCGAAGGTCCGTATCCGGGCGACACGATTTTCCTCAAGGTGCAGGGCGATGCGAGCGCCTTTGACGCGGTGGTGACGATGTACCACGACCAGGGACAGATCGCGATCAAGTTGATGGGCTTCTCCCGTGGGGTGACGGTGCAGGGCGGCTTGCCGATCCCCATCACCACACCGGCCCATGGCACCGCGTTTGATATCGCGGGGCAGGGCAAAGCCAACCCCGGCGCGATCCGCCAGGCCTTCGAAATCGCCTGCCGCATGGGCACCAACCACTACTGACCCCCCACAAAATTCACTGACACACCGCAACCCCCCTGTAGGAGCCGGCTTGCCGGCGATGAGGGCCTGACAGACACACATAAAGTGACTGTCAGGCCGCAATCGCCAGCAAGCCGGCTCCTACAGTGGATGGTGGTGTTGCCAGTATTTGTGAACCATACAAAACCCTGTAGGAGCTGGCTTGCCAGCGATGAGGGCCTGACAGACACAGATGAAGTGCCTGTCAGGCCGCTATCGCCGGCAAGCCGGCTCCTACAGTAATGCGTGGTGCTGCCAGGTTGTTCAATCAACGCAAAACCCCATGTGGGAGCGAGCCTGCTCGCGATAGCGCTCTATCAGTCACTGCAATGTGCCTGTCAGATCGCCTTCGCGAGCAGGCTCGCTCCCACAGTTGTTTTTGGGGGGGGGCGCCTGATAACTCGATCTAGGCAATAACCGCACTTACCTATCACCCCAGGTTATCGATGGATGTGCATAAGTGATTATCCGTCGCCCTGTGCGCTGGCTAAAGTCGCTCCATCGAATGACCAGAGCCGGCCACCCGAGCTGCCTCGATCGCACGATTCAACAACTACAAAAAGCCCGCCTTGTCACTTCCGCAAGGCACATACCGGCAGCAAAGGAACCTTCACATGACTCGTCCAGATTTCGCCCTGGCTCTGTCCAGTGCCATCTCCAAAAGCCGGCTGCGTCTGCTGCCGTTTCTGATCCTGATGTACATCCTCGCCTTCATCGATCGCTCCAACGTCGGCTTCGCCAAAGCCGCGCTGCAGGCCGACACCGGTTTGGGCGATGCCGCGTTCGCGTTCGGCGCGAGCATCTTCTTCATCGGCTACGCGTTCTTCGAAGTGCCGAGCAACTACATGCTGCACCGCCTCGGCGCGAAGGTCTGGCTGTGCCGGATCATGGTCACATGGGGCCTGGTGTCGGCGGCAATGATGTTCGCCCACAACGCCGAAACCTTTTACGTCCTGCGCTTCCTGCTGGGGGTCGCCGAAGCCGGCTTCTTCCCTGGGATCATCCTTTACCTCACCTACTGGTTCCCGGCACAAAGCCGTGGCCAGGCGCTCGGTCTGTTCTATTTCGGCTTGCCCCTGGCGCTGGTGCTGGGCAGCCCGCTGTCGGGCTGGTTGCTGGACTTCCACGGCGTGTTCGGCCTGACCAACTGGCAATGGTTGTTCGTCGTCGAAGGGCTGATGGCATCGGTGGTCGGCATCGCTGCGTACTTCTATCTGGTCAACCGCCCGGCCGATGCCACGTGGTTGAGCGTTGATGAAAAGCAGGCGCTGCAAACCGCGCTCAGCGAAGAAGACGCGAAGAAAAAAGACAGCAGCCCCCATGGTTTTCTCAGTGCGCTGCGCAACCCTCGGGTGCTGCAATTCTGCCTGGCGTATTTCACCATTCAGATGAGCGTGTACGGCGTGGTGTTTTACCTGCCGACGCGCATCGCCGGATTGCTTGACGGCCACGTCGGCCTCAACGTCGGCCTGATCACCGCGATTCCGTGGATCTGCGCCCTGGTCGTGACCCGTCTCGTCACTCGTTACGCCGACCGCACCGGGCAACATCGTCGCCTCGCCGTGTGCATGCTGACCATGGCCGCCCTCGGCATCGCCGCCTCGGCGCTGGGCACCAGCATGGTTCCGGTGGTCATCGCCTTCTGCTTCGCCGCTGCCGGTTTCGTCTCGGTGCAGCCACTGTTCTGGACCATTCCCACCAGCTACCTCAGCGGTGCCGCCGCAGCCGGCGGGATTGCCCTGATCAACTCCATCGGCAACCTCGGCGGCTTCGTCGCGCCGAACCTGAAAACCGTGATGGAAACCAGCTTCGCCGACCCCCGCGCCGGCATGTTCGCCCTGGCCCTGGTCGGCATTGTCGGCGCCGTCCTGTTGTCCCGACTTCGCAGCACCCACACCCCTAAATCCCCCTCGCAGCTCACACCGGCTCAGGTTGGCTGATCACTACCCAAGCGTTAGCAAGGAATTGAATTCATGAAAATCAAAGCAATCCGTACCCGCGTTTTCGAGTGGAAAGGCAAAGTCGTCCCACCACAAGCGCACTTCTGCACCAACGCCAGCGACATCCTGTTCGAACGTGGCGACGCCATGGGTTCGTTCCGTTTCCACGGCTGGCTGGTGGTGGAAGTCGAGACCGACACCGGTCTTGTCGGCATCGGTAACTGCGCCCTGGCGCCGCGTGTGGCCAAGGAAATCATCGACACCTACCTGGCGCCGATTGCGATTGGCGAAGACCCGTTCGACAACGAATACATCTGGCAGAAGATGTACCGCCAGAGCCACGCATGGGGCCGTAAAGGCATCGGCATGGCGGCGATCTCGGCGATCGACATCGCGATCTGGGACATCATGGGCAAAGCGGTCAACAAACCGGTGTTCAAGTTGCTCGGTGGTCGCACCAAGGAAAAGATCTGGACCTACGCCTCCAAGCTCTACGCCAACGACAACCTCGACCTGTTCCTCGAAGAGGCCCAGGGCTATCTGAACCAGGGGTTCACCGCGCTGAAAATGCGCTTCGGCTACGGCCCGAAAGATGGCCCGGCGGGCATGCGCAAAAACATCGAACAAGTGCGCGCACTGCGTGAACTGGCCGGCCCGGACATCGACATCATGCTCGAATGCTACATGGGCTGGACCCTGGAATACGCACGCCGCATGTTGCCGAAACTCGCCGAATTCGAACCGCGCTGGCTCGAAGAGCCGGTGATCGCCGACGACATCGAAGGCTACATCGAGCTGAAAAAAATGGGGATCATGCCGATCTCCGGCGGCGAGCACGAATTCACCTCCTACGGCTTCAAAGACCTGCTGGAACGCCGCGCCGTCGACGTGATCCAGTACGACACCAACCGTGTGGGCGGCATCACCGCTGCGCGCAAGATCAACGCCATGGCCGAAGCCTGGTCGGTGCCGGTGATCCCGCACGCGGGGCAGATGCACAACTATCACCTGACCATGTCCACCACCGCCTCACCGATGGCCGAGTTCTTCCCGGTCTTCGATGTCGAGGTCGGCAACGAACTCTTCTACTACGTGTTCAAGGGCGAGCCGCAACCGGTCAACGGCTACATCCAGCTCGACGACAACAAGCCGGGCCTGGGCCTGGAAATCTCCGATGAGTACCTGAGCGACTTCAACATCATCGAGTGACCTTGAGGCGCCGCTCGTGAGCGGCGCCATTCACGACTTTCTGGAGGGCCGACATGCGCCTGATTCAATTTGAAAACACTGCCGGTGAGCGTCAGGTCGGCGTCGTCGAAGGTTCGCAGGTCCAAGTGCTCAAAGGCACCCGCAGCACTCGTGAACTGGCTCTCGCGGCGATCCGCGCCCAACGCAGCCTGCAAGAAGAAGTGGCCCAACGCGGCACTGAGCCTGGCCCGGATTACGCGCAACTGTTGCAGCAGGGCAACGTCCTGCCGCCGCTGGATCACGAAGACCCGGCGCACTGCCTGATCAGCGGCACCGGCCTGACTCACCTCGGCAGCGCCTCGGCGCGGGACAAAATGCACCAGCAGGATGGCGCCGTTGAAGCCGGCATGACCGACACCATGCGCATTTTCAAGTGGGGCCTGGAAGGTGGCAAACCCGCAGCCGGACAGGTCGGCGCGCAGCCGGAATGGTTCTACAAGGGCGACGGCAGCATCGTCGTGCGCCCCGGCGCGGATTTCCCGGTGCCGCCGTTTGCCGAAGATGCCGGTGAAGAACCGGAGCTGACCGGCCTCTATGTGATTGGCGATGACGGACTGCCGTATCGCGTCGGTTATGCGCTGGGTAACGAGTTCTCCGACCATGTCATGGAGCGGCGCAATTACCTGTACCTCGCGCACTCGAAACTGCGTTTCTGCGCCTATGGTCCGGAGCTGCGTGTCGGTGAATTGCCCCGTCATCTGGCTGGCACCAGCCGCATCATCCGCAACGGCGAAACCCTCTGGGAAAAAGAGTTTCTCAGCGGCGAAGACAACATGTGCCACAGCCTCGCCAACCTCGAATTCCATCATTTCAAATACGCGCAGTTTTTGCGTCCGGGCGATGTCCACGTGCATTACTTCGGCACCGCGACGCTGTCGTTTGCCGACGGCGTGAAAACCCAGCCGGGGGATCGCTTCCAGATCAGCCTCGACGCGTTTGGCGCACCGCTGGAAAACGGCATCGGCGAAAGCGCCCAGCCGTTGGCCATCGGCCACGTGCGTTCGCTCTAAAAGCCGGCGGAACATCCGCCCTTGTAGGAGCCGGCTTGCCGGCGATTGCGTCCGAGAGATCGATGCAAGGCTTGAAGGCCAATCGCCGGCAAGCCGGCTCCTACAGGTCCGTGCTAATTGATCAGGAATTACCTCATGACTATGTTACTTGGACACAACTACATCGGCGGACAGCGCAGCGCCAACGGCACGTTGCAACTGCAAAGCCTCGACGCCACCACCGGCGAGCCGCTGCCCGGCACCTTCTTCCAGGCGACTGAAGCCGAAGTGGATGCCGCCGCCAAAGCCGCCGCTGCGGCGTACCCGATCTACCGCAACCTGAGCGCGGAAAAACGCGCCGCGTTCCTCGATGCCATCGCCGATGAAATCGATGCGCTGGGCGATGACTTCGTCGCCACGGTCTGCCGGGAAACGGCACTGCCGGCCGGGCGTATCCAGGGCGAGCGCGGGCGCACCAGCGGCCAGATGCGCCTGTTCGCCAAGGTCCTGCGGCGCGGTGATTTCTACGGTGCGCGGATCGATCGGGCCTTGCCGGATCGTCAGCCGTTGTCACGCCCGGATCTGCGCCAGTACCGCATCGCCATCGGTCCGGTGGCGGTGTTTGGCGCCAGCAACTTTCCGCTCGCTTTTTCCACGGCGGGTGGCGATACCGCTTCGGCACTGGCCGCCGGTTGCCCGGTGGTGTTCAAGGCGCACAGCGGACACATGGCGACCGCCGAACGGGTCGCGGACGCCATCATCCGCGCCGCCGAACGCACGGGCATGCCGGCGGGTGTGTTCAACATGATTTATGGCGGTGGCGTTGGTGAGTGGCTGGTCAAGCACCCGGCCATTCAGGCCGTGGGCTTCACCGGTTCGCTCAAGGGTGGCAATGCCCTGAGCCACATGGCCGCGACCCGGCCGCAACCGATCCCGGTGTTTGCCGAAATGTCGAGCATCAACCCGGTGTTCCTGTTGCCCGAAGCCCTCGCCGTGCGGGGCGAGCAGATCGCGGCGCAACTGGCCGGTTCGGTGACCTTGGGCTGCGGGCAGTTCTGCACCAATCCGGGTTTGGTCATCGGTTTGCGTTCGCCACAGTTCAGCGCTTTCCTTCAACAGTTCTGCGCCAACATGAACGAGCAGCCGGCACAAACCATGCTCAATGCCGGCGCGCTGGTCAGCTACAGCCAAGGCCTTGGGGAATTGCACGAACATCCGGGGCTGACGCACCTGGCGGGCAAACCGCAGCAGGGCAATCAGGCGCAACCGCAGGTGTTCAAGGCCGATGTCAGCCTGCTGCTCAAGGGCGATGAGTTGCTTCAGGAAGAAGTGTTCGGGCCGACCACCATCGTCATCGAAGTCGAAGATCGGGCGCAGCTCGCGGCGGCGCTGCACGGCCTGCGCGGGCAATTGACGGCGACGCTGATCGGCGAGGCCGAAGAGCTGCTGGAATACCGCTGGCTGGCGCAATTGCTACAGGAAAAAGTCGGGCGGATCTTGCTCAACGGCTATCCGACCGGGGTCGAAGTCTGTGAGGCGATGGTGCATGGCGGGCCGTATCCGGCCACGTCGGATTCTCGCGGGACGTCGGTGGGGACGCTGGCAATTGATCGATTCCTGCGGCCGGTGTGCTTCCAGAATTACCCGGATGCGTTGTTGCCCGAGGCGTTGCAGAACGCGAATCCGCTGGGGATTCGGCGGTTGGTGGATGGTGAAGTGAGTCAGTCGGCCTTGTAGTGGACTGGCGATCGCCTTCGCGGGCAAGCCTCGCTCCTACAGGTCCTGCACAAAACCCGTAGGAGCGAGCGGTGCGGCGATCCGACTTGCCCGCGAAGGCGTCATCAGCAGCACCACAACTCTATTTGGCGGTCACCTCGGCGACCTTCATCACCGAAGGCTTCAACACCAACCACAACGCCGCCGCAATCAACACCCCGCCATACACGTGCGCCATCGACAACGGCTCATCCAGCAGCAACGCCCCCCACAACACCCCGAACGGCGGAATCAGGAACGTCGTTGTCATCGATTTCAAAGGCCCGATCGAGCTCAGCAGGCGGAAGTAAATAATATACGCAAACGCCGTGCACCCCAGGCCCAGCCCCAGCAACGACAGCCACACGCTCCAGCCGCCCCAGCTCGCCGGTGGCTGGCTGATCACGCTGTAGCCGAACAGCGGCAGCAGGAACAAGGTCGCCCCGAGCATGCTGCCCAGTGCCGAAAGACGACTGTCGAGCCCGCCGGCCTGATCGAGCCAGCGGCGGGCGAGGAACCCGGCAAAACCGTAACAGGTGGTGGCGAGCAGGCAGGCGAGGGCGCCCATCAGCAGCTGCAGGTCGAAGGCCACCGGGCCGGCACGGGTCAGCACGCCAACACCGAACAAACCTAGAAACACCCCGCCGAGCTTGGCCGCAGTGAGCCGCTCACTGAAGAACAGGCCGCCGATCAACACGCCCATCAATGGCGTGGTGGCGTTGAAGATTGCCGAGTAACCGGCGGGCAGCACCTGGGCAGCCACTGAATAGAGGGTCGCTGGTATCCCGGAGTTGATCACCCCGAGCAGCATCACGGTTTTGAGCTTGCCCTTGAAATCCCAGCTGATGCGCATCAACCCGACAATCATCAGCAACCCGACCGCCGCAATCGACACGCGGAAAAACGCCGTGGGGATGCTGCCAATCACTGGGGCGATGATGCGCATGAACAGGAAACTCGCGCCCCAGATGGCCGCCAGCGACAGTAAACGAACGATATCGACAGGGCTCACGGTGCACTCCTTCCTTGATGGGGACGAGAGTGTTGCCGAGAGCCTTGCCTATGGCAACCGAAAAACCGGCATCAAATTATGAAACGTGTCACCAGACCGTTGAGGTCGATTGCCAGCCGCGACAGTTCCTGACTGGCGGCGGAAGTCTGGGTGGCGCCGGCGGCGGTCTGGGTCGAGAGATCGCGAATGGTCACCAAGTTCTGATCGACTTCCCGGGCCACCAGCGCTTGCTGTTCGGCGGCGCTGGCGATGACCAGGTTGCGTTCGTTGATCTGCGAGATCGATGCGGTGATTTTCTCCAGGGCGCTGCCGGCACTGTTGGCCCGGCGCAAGGTCTGGCTGGCGTGTTCGGCACTGCTTTGCAGCGCGCTGACCGTGGCCCCGGTGCCGTGCTGGATGTTGTTGATCATCAGCTCGATTTCTTCGGTGGAGTTCTGGGTGCGTTGCGCCAGCGAGCGCACTTCATCGGCCACCACGGCAAACCCGCGTCCGGCCTCACCGGCGCGTGCGGCTTCGATGGCCGCATTGAGCGCCAGCAGGTTGGTCTGCCCGGCGATGCCGCGAATCACTTCCAGCACTTTGCTGATGTCCTGCGCCTGAACCGCCAGGCCCTCGGCCCGTTCCGAGGCGCCGAGCACTTCGCTGACCAGCCCCTGAATCGCGGTGATGGTTTCAGTGACCTGCACGTGGCCGTGCTTGCTGTCCTCGTTCGACGCCTGGGAGGCCTCGGCGCTGGACACGGCATTCGCGGCGACCTCGTCCACCGCAGTGCTCATCTCGGTGACGGCGGTGGCGGCCATCTCGATCTGGTCGTTCTGCTGCTGCAGGCCGCGAGTGCTTTCCTCCATCACCGAACTCATTTCCTCGGCTGCCGACGCCAGCTGACGCGCCGAGTCGCTGATGCCGCGAATGGTCGTGCGCAGGTTGCCTTGCATGTCGGCGAGGGCATTGAGCAATTGCGCGGCTTCGTCCTTGCCGTGGCTGGCAATCTGTCCGCTGAGGTCGCCCGCGGCAATCCGGCGTGCGACCTGCAGCGCCTGATTGATCGGCGTGGTGATGCTGCGCGTCAGCAACCAGGCCAACAGCAGCGTGGCAAGCAGCGCAATCACGATGATCGTGCCGACGATCCATTGCGCACGCTGGTACATCAACGCGGCGGCGTCCGCTGCGGTATCGGCGCCTTGCTGATTGAAACTGATCATCGATTCCAGGGATTTATCCAGCACAATGCCCTGCGGGGCCAGTTCACTGTTGAGGCGGGCGTAGGCCTGCTCATCCTGGCCGGCATCGATCTGCGCGAGGATCTGGTCGAGGATGGCCAGGTACTTCGCGACGGCGGCATTCAGGCTGTCGAGCATGACCCGTTCCTGGTCGCTGGACAGCAGCGTCTTGTGGTCGTTGAGGCGCTTTTGCAATTCCTGGCGTTGCGCGTTGAGGATGCCTTTGCTCCTTTCCCGCACAGCGCTCTGGTTGTTGGCGATCAACCGCAACGATTCCAGGCGGATGGTGGCGATGTTGGACGCGCTGTCATGGATGCTCTCGATGCTCGGCATCCACGATTCCTCGATGACCGATGCACTCTCGCGCAGGGTCGCCATCTGGCCCAGGCCGAACATCCCGACCAGCACCAGCAGGCTGGCCAGCACAGCAAAACTCAAGCTCGCGCGCAAACCTATGCGCATGTTCCTTATAGGCATCTTATGTGCTCCTTGGGCATTTTGAGAGGTAGTCCTCGTGGACCGAGGATCTTGTTTTTAGGCGGGTGAACGCGGGGTGTATATCAAAGTGCTATTACCTTGGTAAGACCAGTTCGAGAGCACTTTTCAGGCGGGCAGGCTTTCAGGAAAAAGCAGAAAACCTGGCGGCTGACATTTGCCTGACCGTGGATTGGATCCGTACGCCTGATAATCAGAGGGCTGTAGATGAATCGATTAAGTGGATGGAGAGTGACTTTTGAGGTCGTTTGCTGACCGAACGGTCGATTAAAAAAAGTCTGAAAAAACTGCGCCCATGAGTGATTCATTCGTTTTCGGACCGAAATTAGGCTTCTCCTGCACCCGGTTCACTGGCTAAGCTCAGGCCTTCCGAATTCCCGTAGAGGTCTCACCATGCCGCAGCAATGGCCAGCCGCCGACATCGCCCGAATGATCCTCGATGGCTTTGACGATTACCGCGAGCATTTCCGGCAGATCACCGATGGCGCCCGGGCGCGTTTCGAGCAAGCCCAATGGCAGGAAACGCAAATCGCCTCGGCGGCGCGGATCAACCTCTACGAAGATAAAGTCAGCGAAACGGTGGACCGGCTGCGCATCGCGTTCGACGCCGATACGCTGGATGTCAGCTGCTGGCCACTGGTCAAAAGCGCCTACATCAGCCTGATCGACCTGCGCTTCGACGATGAACTGTCCGAGACCTGGTACAACTCGATCTTCTGCGGGCTGTTCAGCCACGACCTGATCAGCGATGGCTGCATGTTCATCCACACCACCCGGCCAAGCCTGCGCCGGGCGCGCGCCGCGCAAACCCGCACCTACAAACCTCAGGGGCAGTTGTCAGGCATGTTGGCGAGCATTTTTGCCGACTACCGTTTCAGCGAGGATTACGCCGACCTCGCGGGCGATCTGCGTCGCCTCGAAGCACAGCTGCGCGAGAACCTGCCGGACTGGGTGTGCAAGGATCCCGAGCTGAGCGTCGAGCTGTTTTCCTCGGTGTTGTACCGCAACAAGGGCGCTTACCTGGTGGGGCGCATCTACACCACCGATGAGCAATGGCCGCTGGCGATTCCGCTGCTGCACCTTGAGGGCCGTGGCATCCAGATCGATGCGTTGATCACCGACGAAGCCGACGTGTCGATCATCTTCTCGTTCACCCGTTCCTACTTCATGGTCGATGTGCCGGTGCCGGCGGAGTTCATCGGTTTCCTGCGGCGGATCCTGCCGGGCAAGCACATCGCCGAGCTGTACACCTCGATCGGTTTCTACAAGCACGGCAAGTCGGAGTTTTACCGGGCGCTGATCAACCACCTGGCCAGCACCGACGACCAGTTCATCATGGCACCCGGCGTGCGCGGCATGGTGATGAGCGTGTTCACGCTGCCGGGTTTCAACACCGTGTTCAAAATCATCAAGGACCGTTTCTCGCCTTCGAAAAACGTCGACCGCGCGACGGTGATCGAGAAGTACCGACTGGTGAAAAGCGTCGACCGCGTCGGGCGCATGGCCGATACCCAGGAGTTCGCCGATTTCCGTTTTCCGTTGAGCAAGTTCGAGCCGGCGTGTCTGGAAGAATTGCTGGACGTGGCGGCGTCTACCGTGTCGGTGGAAGGCGACACGGTGCTTATCCGCCACTGCTGGACCGAGCGGCGGATGACGCCGTTGAACCTGTACCTGGAAAACGCCAACGAGGCGCAGGTGCACGACGCGCTGGAAGATTACGGCCTGGCGATCAAGCAACTGGCGGCGGCGAACATTTTTCCCGGCGACATGTTGCTGAAAAACTTCGGCGTCACCCGTCACGGTCGCGTGGTGTTTTATGACTACGACGAGATCTGCTTCCTGACCGAAGCCAACTTCCGCCACATCCCGCAACCGCGTACGCCGGAAGACGAAATGGCGTCCGAGCCGTGGTATTCGATCGGGCCGCTGGATGTGTTCCCCGAGGAGTTCCCGCCGTTTCTGTTTGCCGATTCCGCGCAGCGGCGCTTGTTCGATCAGTTGCACGGCGAGTTGTACAACGCCGATTACTGGAAAAGTCTGCAAGAGGCGATTCGTGCGGGCAAGGTGATCGACGTGTTCCCGTATCGGCGCAAGGGCATGGATACCGAATGACATCGTGCAGGTGACCACCGACCTGTAGGAGCCGGCTTGCCGGCGATAGCGGACTCACTGACGCCATCGCCGGCAAGCCGGCTCCTACAAGGGATCTCGCTTGTCCTCTAAATCTGCGACAATCCGCCCCCTGCGCCACTAGACGACTTATTGCGTACCTGATGACTGACGAATCGCCTTCACTCGACAAACTGCTGAAAAACCTCGATCACGCCATGCTCGCCGACCGCCACCGGCTGCGTCGGCAGTTGCTTGAGCTGCGCAAAAAGCCTGACGAAGCCAAGCTGGCCCAGTGGGTGGCGCGCATGCAGGCGTCCTGTGATCAGGTGTTGGCGCGACGTGCCAGCCTGCCGGTGATTCGTTACGACGACAGCCTGCCCATCGCCGCCAAGCGCGATGAAATCAAGGAAGCGCTGCTCAAGCATCAGGTGCTGATCATCGCCGGTGAAACCGGCTCGGGCAAAACCACCCAGTTGCCGAAGATCTGCCTGGAAATCGGTCGCGGCCAGCATGGCCTGATCGGCCACACCCAGCCGCGTCGAATTGCGGCGCGCAGCGTGGCGAGCCGGGTTGCCGAAGAACTGGCGACGCCATTGGGCGCGCTGGTCGGCTATCAGGTGCGGTTCGAGGATCAGAGCGATTCCAATACGCTGATCAAACTGATGACCGACGGCATCCTGCTGGCGGAAACCCAGAACGACCGCTACCTCGAACGCTACGACACGATCATCGTCGACGAAGCCCACGAACGCAGCCTCAACATCGACTTCCTGCTCGGTTACCTGAAAACCCTGCTGCCCCGTCGTCCGGACCTGAAAGTCATCATCACCTCGGCGACCATCGACCTGGAGCGTTTCTCCAAGCACTTCGACGATGCGCCCATCGTTGAGGTCTCCGGCCGCACCTTCCCGGTGGAAACCTGGTATCGCCCGCTGACCCTGGAACAGGATGAAGAGGGCAACCGCGTCGAGGATGACCTGACCGTGGATCAGGCGATCCTCGCCACCCTCGACGAAATCGCCGCGTTCGAACGCAGCGAGCGCAAGAGCCCCGGCGACGTGCTGGTGTTCCTGCCCGGCGAGCGCGAGATTCGCGACGCCGCCGACATGCTGCGCAAGGCGCAACTCAAGCACACCGAAATCCTGCCGTTGTACGCACGCTTGTCGCCGGCCGAACAGCAGCGGATTTTCCAGTCGCACCCGGGTCGTCGCGTGGTGCTGACGACCAACGTCGCCGAAACGTCGCTGACCGTGCCGGGCATTCGTTACGTGATCGATAGCGGCACCGCGCGCATCAGCCGTTACAGCTATCGCGCCAAGGTCCAGCGCCTGCCCATCGAAGCAATTTCCCAGGCCAGCGCCAACCAGCGTAAAGGTCGATGCGGTCGGGTTGAGCCAGGCATTTGCGTACGGCTGTTCAGCGAAGAAGACTTCATTGGCCGCCCGGAATTTACCGACCCGGAAATCCTGCGGACCAACCTCGCGGCGGTGATTTTGCAGATGCTGCATCTGCGCCTCGGCGAGATCACCGATTTCCCGTTTATCGAGCCACCCGATGGCAAGGCCATCAGCGACGGTTTCAACCTGCTGCAAGAGTTGTCGGCGGTGGACCGCAACAGCCAGTTGACCCCGCTGGGGCGCCAATTGGCACGCCTGCCGGTGGACCCGCGCATGGGCCGCATGCTGCTCGAAGCGGCGAAACTCGGCAGCTTGCAGGAAGTGCTGATCGTCGCCAGCGCGATGTCGATTCAAGACCCGCGCGAGCGTCCGCCGGAACGTCAGCAAGCGGCGGATCAGGCGCATGCACAATGGAAAGACGTGGACTCGGACTTCGCCGGGCTGGTCAATCTGTGGCGTGGTTTTGAAGAACAGCGCCAGGCGCTGACGGCCAGTCCGTTGCGTAACTGGTGCCGCAAGAATTTCCTCAACTACCTGCGGCTGCGCGAGTGGCGCGACTCGCACCGTCAGTTGAGTTTGATCTGCCGCGACATGCAGTTGAGCCTGAACAAAGAGCCGGCGGATTACCCAAAACTTCACAAAGCCGTGCTCTCGGGCCTGCTCAGCCAGATCGGGCAGAAAACCGATGAAGGCGATTACCTCGGTGCCCGGCAGCGGCGCTTCTGGATTCACCCGTCATCGGGCCTCGGCAAAAAGCGCCCGCAATGGCTGATGACCGCCGAACTGGTGGAAACCACCAAGCTCTACGCGCGCATGGTCGCCAAGATCGATGCCGACTGGATCGAGCCGCTCGCCGGGCACCTGATCAAGAAAAACCACTTCGAACCCCATTGGGAGAAGAAGCGCGGGCAGGTCGTGGCGTTCGAACAGATCACCTTGTTCGGGCTGATCGTGGTCGGTCGCCGGCCGGTGCATTACGGGCCGATCGATCCGGTAGTGTCCCGTGAGTTTTTCATTCGCGAAGGCCTGGTGCGCGGCGAGATTCAGTCCAAAGCCAAGTGCCTGACGGCCAACCAGCAACTGCTGGAACAGCTCGACGAGCTGGAAGCCAAGGCTCGCCGTCGCGACATTCTGGCCGACGAAGAAACCCTGTTCGCCTTCTACGATGCGCGACTGCCGGCGGAGATTCACCAGACCGCGACCTTCGACAGCTGGTACCGGATTAACAGCCAGAAAGATCCGCAACTGCTGATCATGCGCGAAGAGGACGTGTTGGCCCGCGAGGCCAGTGAAGTCACCGCGCTGCATTACCCGGACACCTTGCACATCGGCGATCTGGAACTGGCGCTCAGTTACCATTTCGAACCGAACCATCCGCGTGACGGCGTGACCCTGCGCGTGCCGGCGCCGCTGTTGCCGATGCTGCCGCCGGAACGTCTGGAGTGGCTGGTGCCCGGCGTGATCGAGGCCAAGTGCATTGCCTTGGTGCGCAACCTACCCAAGGCGTTGCGCAAGAACTTCGTGCCGGTGCCGGACTTCGTCAAAGCCGCGTTGCAGCGCATGACCTTTGCCGAGGGGTCGTTGCCTCAGGCATTGGGTCGCGAGTTGCTGCGCATGACCGGTGCGCGGGTCAGCGATGAGGCATGGGCCGAAGCGGCGCAGCAGGTCGAAAATCACCTGCGGATGAACCTGGAAATCGTCGATGGCCAGGGCAAGTTCCTCGGCGAAGGACGAGATCTGGCGGAGCTCACCGCGCGATTCGCTGAAGCCAGCCAGGCCGCACTGGCCGTCCCGCAAACGGCAAAAAGTCAGCAACCGGTGGAGGCGAAAGTCTTCGCCGCCGTGGCGGAAAAGACCCAACAGAAGATCGCCGGGTTGTCGATGACGGTGTATCCGGCGCTGGTCGAAGAGGCCGGCACGGTCAAGGAAGGGCGGTTCTCGACGCCGGCCGAAGCCGAGTTCCAGCATCGCCGCGCGTTGCAGCGCCTGCTAATGCAACAACTGGCGGAACCGGCGAAGTTCCTGCGCGGCAAGTTGCCGGGCCTGACGGAGCTGGGTCTGATGTACCGCGACATGGGCCGCGTCGACAGTCTGGTGGAAGACATTCTGCTGGCCAGTCTCGACAGCTGCATCCTCGACGGCGAAGACCCGTTGCCGCGTGATGGCGCCGGACTGGCGGCGCTGGCCGAACGCAAACGCGGCGGCTGGACCGAGCATGCCGAGCGTCTGGCGAAGCTGACCCTGGAAATTCTCAAGCTCTGGCACGGCCTGCAAAAACGCTTCAAGGGCAAGATTGATCTGGCGCAGGCCGTGGCGTTGAATGACATCAAGCAGCAGCTCAGTCATCTGGTGTATCCGGGTTTCGTCCGCGAAACGCCGATGCAGTGGCTCAAGGAACTGCCGCGTTACCTGAAAGCCATCGAGCAGCGCTTCGAGAAACTGGCTGCGCAGGTGCAGAAGGATCGGGTCTGGAGCGGTGAGTTGTCCGGCCTCTGGACTCAATACCAGACTCGCGCCAACAAACACGCCCAGGAAGGCAAACGCGATCCGCAGCTGGAGCTGTATCGCTGGTGGCTGGAGGAGTACCGGGTTTCGCTGTTCGCCCAGCAGTTGGGGACCAAGGTGCCGATCTCCGACAAACGCCTGAACAAGCAATGGACCCAGGTCGAACCCTAAAACCTGTAGGAGCACGGCTTGCCGGCGAAGGCGTCTTTGAGTGCGATGCAAGGTTCAAGGC